>DAOOVZ010000178.1:0-5930 GCA_035370665.1 Candidatus Hydrogenedens sp. | reverse complement strand
AGCCATTCCTGAAATGGTAGATGGAAAAAAATTATACCTATATGAACAGTTAGGGCAAACAGGTTGTGGAAATAATGTGGTCGAGAATTGTTTTATTCATGAAGGCGGTCGTTTTCTGCGTGCAGCAATTGGTATCTGGATTGGACGCAGTTCATATAATCGTGCATCAAACAATGAGGTTAGCGATTTCCGTTATTCAGGGTTCTCAGTAGGCTGGAGTTGGGGATATGACCCGAGTTCTGCACATCACAATATTATTGAAAACAATCATATCCACGACATTGGAAAGGCACAATTAGCAGATATGGGTGGAATTTACACTTTGGGTATGTCGCCCGGAACTGTTCTGAGGAACAATCACATTCACGATATTATGTGCGACCCAGACCAATATGGCGGCTGGGGGCTATATACAGATGAAGGAAGCTCTTTCATTACATTGGAAAACAATATAGTTCATCATACTCTTACAGGTAATTTCCACCAGCATTATGGGTGGGAAAATAAAGTGGTGAATAACATTTTTGCCCTGTCTGCAAGGGAACAAATTGTGCGAAGCAGAGAAGAAGACCATATATCTTTTATATTTGAAAGAAATATTGTTTATTACGACAATGACCAACTGTTAGGTAGCAATTGGACAAATAAAATGTGGAAAATGGATAAAAATTGTTATTGGAATGCTGCGGGAAAAGAGATATTATTCAAAGGCAAAACATTCAAACAATGGCAGGAAGACGGGTTTGATGTCAATAGTATTATTGCTGACCCATTGTTCGAAAATCCTAAAAAAGGCGACTTTAGACTAAAAGAAAATTCACCTGTTTTAAGTTTAGGTTTCCAGCAGATTGATGTCTCAAAAATAGGTTTATATGGTGAAGAGAACTGGGTAAAACTACCCAAACAATACAAAAGAATCCCTTGCCCAATCTCTATATCAGTAGATTAAAATTTACATCTGACATTACATCTGTCCGCTAAAAGTATTAGGGGGGTTTTGAGACATTGTGATAGACAATGCAATATCATTTCTTTTGTAGAGGTAGATAGTGATTTAACTTATTTTCATTTATTATATCTGCAGTATTGATAATGTTTTTAAACATCCAATCCGATACTTACTGGAATTAGAGAGTTATAGTATTAAAAGCATCTTACTCTTGGAGTTTCCAGTCGGTTGGATTCTAAAGGGTACCACGAGCGTCCACTCTCATGGAATTCCGGAAATGAAATAAAATATATAACAACATTTTATCTGTAACAAACTGAATATATTAGCAACATTATCCCTACACAGTGCAAATATTGTGAATATATTTTTGTATGGATACTCAAACTAAATTACTATACAAACAATATGTTTTAGTTTATAGTATTTAAAATTAACTATTGTTTTTTAAAAACCTCTTGCAAGTTGTTTTCTTATATATACAATCCTACTTTGCCAAAAGGGTAATAAACAGAGGTTATGTTGCGATACGCCCCTATAAAAAAAGACTTTGTATGGTTAATGTCTATTTTTCAGTTTTAGAATTTTCCTCTTGGAAAAAATATCTCACACAGAAAGGATGTGTAATTAAAATCTCTCTCTTTACGCAAGTAGAGTCGTTATAAGGGGGTATTTAGGGATATGACCCCTCGGCACTGCGTGTTACCTCTTCTTCACAAGGTGAGGAATCATTTTTATATTTTTATATGTTGTGTTTGAGTCATGACACCAGAATATTAACTTATTAGACATCGCCCTACATCGTAAAAGATTGTGTATTGTCTATTACAAGAACTAATAATTTTTATTCAAACTTTTTGCGAACAATAGTAATATCTTTTAGTAAATTATTTTCTCAAAATTTTTCGGTTAATACTTCGTCTATAATTTTCCATAAAGAGGCTACACCTTCTTTTGAAATTGCAGAAAAGGGGAGAATGATTGCTTCTTCGTCTAAATTGAGTTCTTTCCTAATTTTTTCTAATTGAATTTTTCTCTGAGCATTTCCTAATTTATCAATTTTTGTTGCAACAATTAGTGTCGGGAGTTTATGCTCTTCTAAAAAATCAAACAGGGTTAAATCATTTTCACCAGGGCCATGACGGGTATCTATTAATACTACCACAAGTTTCAACCTATCACTTTGGGTAAGGTAATCAAACATGAGTTTATTCCATTGCTCTTTAATTTTCATTGGCACTTTTGCATAGCCATATCCAGGCAGGTCAACCATGTAAAACTTTTGATTAACTTCAAAAAAATTTATGGTTTGCGTTTTCCCCGGCGTTCTACTTGTTTTCGCAAGATTTTTGCGACCCCACATAGCATTTAATAAAGACGATTTGCCAACATTCGATTTCCCCGCAAATGCAATCTCAGGTTTTCTATCACGGGGTACATTTTGAATTTTAAATATGCTTTTTTTGAGTTCAATAGACATAATTTTCATTAGAACAAAACCTTATTTTATCAAGTTTAATTTATGTGTAATTGGGTTTAAAATGCAAATTACTTATAATTAGAAGGAAAAATTGTTATTTAAACAAGGTTTAAAACTTTTCCTAAATCTTTAGTGTACAATCAATGATATAATATATTCTTTTCTCTTGCTACGATAAATCATTTTGTATTTATTAAGATTGGTCATTAAAGGGAAAGGGAGAATTAAGGTTATGGTTGATATAAAAAAGTTGAAATGCTTTCTTCTTGACATGGATGGAACAATATATCTTGGAAATCGGCTTATACCCGGTGCAAAAGAGTTTATAGAGTTTCTGGAAACATCAGGGAGAAAGTTTTTATTTTTTACTAATAATCCGACGAAAGATGCGGAACAATATCAGGACAAATTGAATAGATTAGGAATTCATGTTTCGATAGAACACATTCTAACATCGGGAATGGCAACAGTAGAATTCTTAAAGCGAAACACCTCATATAAAAATCTGTTAACAGTAGCACCCCCTTCTTTTGAAAATCAACTGGTTCGGGCAGGTTTTAATCTAGTTCAAGATAATCCTGATACGGTACTTATTTCCTTTGATATAAGTCTGACTTATGAAAAATTACGGAGGGCTACTTATTGGTTATTGAAGGGCATGCCGTATGTAGCCACAAATCCTGACCTCGTCTGCCCAACAGAGAATGGACCTATTCCTGACTGCGGTTCTATTGCAAGATTACTACATGCCGCAACAAATAGAGAACCCAGATATATCGGAAAACCTAACCCTGAAATGATTGAAATGGCACTAAAAATATTAAATATGCAACCTCAAAACACTGCAATGGTGGGAGACCGACTTTATACTGATATGGAAATGGCTTATCGAGCAGGGGTTACCTCTATTCTTGTCTTATCCGGGGAAACAACATTAGAACAACTAAATAACTCAGAAAAGAAACCAGATTTTGTTTTCCCATCTGTCAAAGACCTACACACTGCACTTCTATAATAAAATTCATATATAGTAAATCAGTAGAATTGTTATGATATTTGGTAATATATTATGTCTATTGCCACCAAATATCGTAGATAAATGTTTTGTTATTTGAATATTCATTTGCTAAATATTGTGGTTAATATTTTTATAACTTTGTAACTGCTTGTTCTATTGCTACTTGCAAGTTAGTTCCGTAGCAAGACTATTTCTTATATTTTTAGTTGGTATATTTACTGCTTTTCTAAAAATAAAAAAGGAATATTTCTATGCTTCGGATACAAAGAATTTTTTTTATTATAATTTTTTTCTTTTTACTTATTTCAACAAAAATCTATTCTGATGAGGTAAAAGTAAATCTTTCTGATAAGGAGACAGAACTAATTCAGAGAATTGAGACCCTTGAAAAAAGGGTTCAAGAATTAGAGTCTATCTTGAATACATATACGGAGAAATTGGCAACAGCAACACAGGACAATTCTACGACTTCATCTCCACAAGAAGAAATAATGCCTTCTGAAAATATGGAAGCAGTAAAGCCAAAGTCAAAGCCTGAATCCACTTCACCTATTTTAATTCCACAGTGGAAAGACAGGTTAAGCCTTAAAAGTGAGGATGGCTCTTTTGAACTGCAGGTAGGAGGGCGAATCCAATTGGACTGGGCATTTTTCGATAACGATGGGGGCTTGGCTTCAATCTTTGGCGAAGAAGATGATGGCGTTCAGTTCCGTCGTGCTCGAATTGATTTTTCGGGAAAAATGTATGATTCCATTTCTTATCGTATGGAATTTGACTTTGCTGGCGATAAGGATATGGAAGGACGGGCAAAGTTTACAGATGTATATTTAGGACTCTCTGATTTGCCTTATGCTGGAAACTTACAAATAGGCCATTTCCGAGAACCCTTCGGTATGGAGCAATTGACCAATCCCAATTACAATACTTTTATGGAAAATGGTCTGAATGATGTTTTTAATCCCAAAAGAAATGTTGGACTTATGCTTTTTAACTCCAACTTGCAAAACCGACTTCTCTGGCAGGTAGGGGTGTTTAAGGAAACCGATGATTTTCCGTCTGATGATGATAGTGATGATGACCAGGGCTATGCCGTTACAGGTCGTATTGTAGGACTGCCCTGGTATAAAGAGAACGGTCGCAAGTTATTACACCTGGGTTTGGCATATAGCCATCGCAATCCAGATGGAGCAACATTACGATATAAAACAACTCCTGAATGTGCACTGGCAAATACCTATACCGATACAGACCGTTATGAAGGTTTCCGTATTACAGATGCGGTAGCCGATGATGTGGATTTGTTTGGAACTGAATTTCTACTAATATATGGACCTCTATCTATTCAGGCAGAACAAGCCTTCTCTTATGTAGATACAGATTTCAGTGGTTCGCGTGAGTTTCAGGGGGGATATGTGTATACAAGTTACTTCCTGACTGGCGAAAACAGAGTATACAATAATAAAACAGGTATTTTGAATCGTGTCAAACCGAAAAAGAATTTTTCGCCCAAAACAGGAGGTTGGGGTGCATGGGAATTGGGATTACGATATTCGTGGATTGACCTGGACAGTGGCATGATTCGTGGAGGGAAAGAACAAGATTGGACTCTCGGCTTAAACTGGTATCTAAACCCCAATACCCGAGTCTTTCTAAATTATGTTCGTGCAAATATTGAGCATGACCTCTATGAAGGGGATTTAAATATCTTGCAAACAAGATTTCAAATAGATTTTTAATATTATTAAAAAGGAAAAGACATGAAACACATCAAACACGCAACTCAATTTAGAATTATTCCTCAACAAGCAGATTCTACCTTACAAAAACAACAACAAGTAGAAGTGTGGAATAGCAGTATTGAAATGTTGGGCTCATTATTCGACTTGTTAGTTAAAATTTCAGACAAGATAAAAGGGACTGATTCTGAATCATCCTAAAGCAAGACAATCATCTTATTTTTCTATCTTAAACAACCTTTCCCCAAAATCAATTTTTTAATACTCTCTAATTACAATCAAATAAAAAAGATTGCTTATCTCCAATTTGGTGAACAACAAAAAATGTGAGCCCCTCCATAGATTTCTATTGGAGGGACTCACGAGTTTTAATTCAACTATATTCCTTAAATGTTAATTAGTAAATGGGCTTTTTGCCTTTCTCGTGCTCATGAGTAAGCAACCTGAAATCAGACCTATAAGCATTATATCGGCAAGAGATGAATTCCCAGAACCATTGTTACTCTCACCGCAAGAAAAGATAAACTTGCGTTTCTCTTTCCCTTTGCTTACGACAAGGCTTACTGGTGAGCCTTTGTCCACTTGTGTTCCTGCTGTTGGATTCTGGCTGATGACTTGGCCCTGAGGCACTGTATCACTATATTCTTGCGTCACTGTGCCCACTGTCAGGGGGCAGTAGGTCGTAGGAACTATTATAATAAGTATCAATCAATAAGATTAAGTGTAGTAAAATTTATGTTATAAAAG
>DAOOVZ010000177.1:0-5939 GCA_035370665.1 Candidatus Hydrogenedens sp. | reverse complement strand
TTCTCTGCAATCTTCAACTGTGCGATTTTCCCGTAATGACGATGAAAAAAACCAGGCAATAGAAATTGTATTGGAATTTTTGCAGATAGATAAGAAACCTCTGGATGTTACAGTTAATATACGCTGTCCCTTGAATCTTCCTTTTACCTATTGGACATTAAAGGTTAAGAATGGAACGGGATTATGGTTGGAGAATATTGATTTTCCTGTGGTTGTGGTTCCAGACGATTTGCCGAATTCAGGTGGAGACAGTCGTATTTTCTGGCCTAGTTGTGAAGGTGTCGTAGTTGAGGATTCTAACTTGCGTGAAAAGAGTTGGCTACGCTGGCAGCCAATAGAACACCCTACTATGGGTTGGAACGGCATTTATCCCGGACCGGCACAAATGCAATTCATGGCATATTATACACCTCGAGCAGGTTTATATTTTGCTGCACACGACCCCAAAGGGACACCCAAAGGTGTTGAGTTCCACAAACATCCGTTAGGCGGTATATACCTCGATTTTCGCCTCTTTCCGGGACCTGTATGTGAAACTGAATATACTTTACCATATCCTATGGTGTTAGGTACTTTCCAAGGGGATTGGCATGACGCAGCAGAGATTTATCGTGATTGGTGGGAACACTCGGCTATGTTTAAACCACCACGGTTAGAAGAGAATAAGGTTATTCCAGATTGGTTCTTCAAATCGCCTGTAATAGTTATGTATCCTGTGCGTGGCACTCGCGATTTAGGTGTTGAGATGACCCCTAACCCAGAATACTATCCATATACCAACGCTTTACCTATATTGCAAAAATATGCAAAAGACCTAAACACCCCCGTAATGGCACTCTTAATGCACTGGGAAGGTAGTGCACCCTGGGCACCTCCGTATGTTTGGCCACCTTACGGCGACTTTCAAGATTTTTCTCGGTTTAGTGAAGAAATGCATGAGTCGGGTAATCTTATAGGTCTCTATGCCAGTGGAGTTGCCTATACTATAAAGAGCAATACTGACCCGAACTATGATATGACTAAAGAATTCAATGAAAAACGGGTTATCCAATATGTTACCTATGCACCTGACGGCAAACCTGCGGAAAATGGTGTTTGTGCTGGACCGAATGCCCAACGCATAGGCTATGACCTATGTCCCACGAATGAATGGGTGAAGGAGGTGGTAGTTAATGAAATTGCAAAAATCGTTCCACATCAGATTGACTACCTTCAATACTTCGACCAGAATTTAGGTGGGAATTGCTACCGCTGCTATGCTAGACATCACGGGCACGCTCCAGGACCAGGCTTGTGGCAGACTGAAAGTATGAAAGACCTATATCGTAGAATCTGGGAACTTATAAATCAAAACGGCTACAAAATGCTAATCGGCTGTGAGGCTAACGCGGCTGAACCTTTTATCCCTTACCTCCTATTCAATGATAGCCGTTCAACTCTTGGTCTTGCGATTGGCGTGCCCGTTCCTGCTTATGGTTATGTATTCCATGAATACCTAAATAATTTTATGGGAAATCAGAACGCAACAAGCCATTTTATTGATGAAGAAAAGTGCCCTTATAATTTACATCAGCGAGTTGCAATTTCCTTTGTTCAGGGCGATATATTAAGCCTTAACATTCATAAAGACGGAAAAATAGCGTGGGAATGGAGTTCCACACCGTGGGACAAAGGACCCGACCAAGACCAAATCTTGACCTTAGTTCGCAACCTCAACAATTGGCGAAAAGGTAAAGGACATAATTATTTATTCTTTGGTAGAATGCTAAAACCGTTTGATTATAGCGGTGATAAAGATGTTCCATTTATTACTCCACGCAACGATACCATTCATTTCCGTTCCATTCTGACCTGCCGTTGGAAATATAAAGACCATTCTGCACAATTTTTGGTGAATTACCTGCCTGAAGCACAGGAAGTTACATTACACCTTCCTGAGAAGTATAGAACAAATGGAGAAGTATATATACAAGCAAATGATTTAAACAGTCCGACTTCTATAGCACTTGAACCTGATGGCAATTTTAGTGTGAACATACCACCCCTTAATGCAATCATGCTTGAATGGAAAGAAGTGCAATAATAGCCTGCATGTAAATTTAATATACTGTATTGCTATACAGGTGTGATTTTTAAAGAAATGCTCTGATAATAATTTTCCTCTGTGCTTTCTTTGAATCTATTTGTCCATTCCAAGAAGCCATTTCCATAACGGAATAGACTTTATCTTTTTCTTATTTACTGTTTCCACGCCTTCTGTATATTCGGTGATGATTAAAAGGTCATTGCATCTCAATTCTTTGCTTGCGAGTATCAAGGAATTTATTTCTCGCTCTTTTGTGTCATGATTTTCCATGCTATAACAGACCTGAATAAGTTGTTTTATCTTTATGCCTTTTTTAACAACGAAGTCTACCTCATGTTTGTAATAATCTTGCCAGTAATAAAATTCTATATTTTCGTAATACCTCCTTCTTAACAATTCTAATGCAACCACATTCTCATATATCTTTCCTATGTCCTCAGATGATTTATAACTGAGCGCATGGATTATTCCCGGGTCTATACAGTAACACTTTCTGTTTGCAAGAAGACTCTCTTTATATTTGTTGGTAAGTTTTTTTACATAAAAGAAGAGATATGCCTCTTCTAAAAACTGGATATAGTTCAAAGCGGTATGCACGCTTTTGAGATTGAAGATATTCTTTATCTTGTTGAAACTGATATAACCTGAATGATTTGTGATTAAGTAATTGGCTATGTCTACTATCGTTTTCTCAAATTTTATTCGATGCCGCAATACAACATCTTTTGTTATGAGCGAGGAATATAATGTCCTTAAATAGGTCTTTGGTTCTATGTTCCCTTTAAGGGTTTCAGGGAAACCACCATTTACAAGGTGTTCATTAAGTTTCTGCTTCACCATGGCTATATCTTTTGTAGACAGCAATTTCTTTTTTTCTATCCCGTGATACTTCAGGTATTCTTCAAATGAAAAAGGGAATAGTTCCAGACTGACATGACGTCCCGTAAGGTGTGTGGCTAAATCGCTGCTCAGCAATTTTGCATTGCTACCTGTTACAATAACATTAAATCCCTGTCTATGAAGTCTATTTATAAATAATTCCCATCTCGGTATGTTTTGGATTTCATCAAATATGATATTTTTAAATTCACCATATACTTCATAAAAAACCTCGATTATAGCATTGAGGTCTTCCACATCCAGAGATATAAGCCTTTCATCATCAAAATTTAGGTATGCAAAATTTCTATCTCTAAATAATTGATAAGCAAATACGGATTTCCCGCATCTCCTTATACCTGTGATGACCTTTATTATATCGCTATCTACTTGTTTCCGATAATAATCCAGAGCGGAACGTTCTATGATTCTATTCCGTTTGTAGAGATTATCCAGTTCCCCTTTTTGGTCTATCACTATTTGTCTTATTATTAACTTATTCATGGTAGTGCACAAAATTCCTAAAATTTATGCAGTTGCACTGCATACTTTTTAGATGTAGTTTAGCACACTTTAACCTTTAATTTCAAGCATGAGCAGTGCACAAAATTCCTAAAATTTATGCAGTCACACTGCATACTTTTTAAAGATGGTTTAACACGCTTTTATCTTTGACTTTAAACAAAAAAGGAATAAATTCTATCTGTCTATTACAATTTCCATTGCGACAAAACCTCTGCCAGAAAAAATATCCTTTGCTGTGATTTGTTCATATCTACCATCAAAGAGCAACTTTGTTATAGGCTCTCCGTAATATTGAATCCATGTATCGTAGTAGCCTTTTTCTGTTGGCACTGCTTTGCGAATCAAGATAAATATGCGAGGATTTGTTGATGATACCTTTTTTATAAATTTGTCAAATGTATTTTTATCAGGTGGAGTATCTTGATAAGAACCCGGCACAAAACATAAACTTCGGCGATGGACGCACGCGAGGGTAAGATCAAAGGTAGAATCGCCAATAATCCAATCCGTAGGCAGTGTGTTAGTGCAAGCCCATTCTGTACGCGGGTTTCCTTTTGTATAATTTGTCGTTGTATAGAAAGATTCACCCTTGATTGGATATATATAACAAAAGCAAACTATTGCAAGAGTAGATAATATAGTCATGCCCCAGAAAGGAAAGGAAAATATTTTTGCAAAAAGGGCGGCAGAAATAATAATCATGGTAATTGTAAAAGGTAGTAACAAACGATGTTCTAAAGTGTCTATCTGATAAATAGAAGCATAGATAAGGATAGTTATCAAATAAACCAACGCCCAGCACAGATATATAATGATAAAACAATTTAAAAAAACTTGTTTTACTTCGGCATAGTTTTTTCTCAGTATGACGACTAATATGGATAACAGAATAATAGCAATAAGCAAACTGCCTTGAATTTCGGAAGGGACAATATTTGGTGGTAGGAACTCTGTGAACAGCGATGTGAACGAATATTTTATATTTTGCCAGATTGCTATATTGCTTACAGGACGAGCAAGACCCAGCATTGAACCTGTAACTCTTATATTGCGTATCACAATTGGGATACCCAGACATGCCCAGCCGATAAGGAAAGAGGTAGAATTAACCACGCTTTTATAGCATTTTTTTGTCCATGACTCATCTCTTTGTGAAAGGCAGAAAACTATCAACATAGCCCATCCAAAGGGAAGTAGAATCCCAAGGATATAGCGGATAGAAAATGCTATCCCTGCTACTATCCCTGCCAGAAAAAAGCAAACTTTACTATGCTGTGTCCTGCCTTCTAAAATTAGCCATAGGCAAATCAGAAAAAATGGAATAATAACACCATCACTCCAAACCCAGGAATAAGTGTATATCAAAGGATAAAAAATTAGTGTTAGAATAAGTCCCCAGAGTCCCGTTTGGAGGTTATAGAAATGGGTTAATTGAACAAATATAATAATAATGGTTAGTAAAAAAGAGATAGAAATAAACGATGCACCTGCCATTTTTGTAGAGATAGATTTGCTTATGTTTTTGATAAGTGCAATACATAAAGGGAAGCCCGGTGTCCAATAACTCACTGGCATATATGAGTCATCACCATTCCAGCGGTCAAGTTCACTGGTTAGAATAAACGAATGAACGATTCCTCTCCCGTCGTATATATTTTGTGCGATGTCAAGATAGATATAAGAATCAGGAGATAGATATAAACCATACGCAATAACTTTAAATAAAGTTATACCTACAATGAATGAAAATATTCCTACAACAATAATGATTCTTATTATTTGCTTGTTCTTGACAGATATAGGCATTAAAAGTAGGGATTATCGTTTCTTTTGAAGTTTATTAATTTCTTTTTCTAATTTCTCGTCTGACTTCCCTGACAGTTCTACACTCTTTTGGTAATATTCTTTTGCCTTAACTGAATCCTTCTTTTTAGTCGCAAAAATATAGGCAAGATTATAATAAGTAGTTGGATAAGATGTTCCGTTTGGACCCTGGATTACTTCCTCGCCAACTTTTATTGCGTCATCTATCTTTTTTGCCTTGAATAATGCGACCAGGTAAGCGTTCCCTAGCGCAGGATTATCCGTATTTAAATCCCATGCCTTCTCAAAATAAGGAACTGCTTGCTTCCATTTTTTTGTAAGAAGTTTTGAAATACCACAGGCAAAATAATAATCCTCTGATTTGTCCAATTGAAGCACCCCTAAAATTTGAGATGTAGCTAATTGTATTCCGTATGCCTGTGCTTTCTTTAAGTTTTCACCTTTATTATCTGTCCAGCGTGTCAAGGCGTTTTTTGCAATAGTCAATCGTGGTGAGAACATGTTAGACTTAAATGGATTAAAATAAGTGTTGAAGGTCTGGTTTACCTTAAAATCCACGGAAGGGGTAATAACAGACTCACCTCGCCATAGAGTTTTTTCTTTTGCCAAATCATAAAGTTTCCCA
>DAOOVZ010000176.1:0-5997 GCA_035370665.1 Candidatus Hydrogenedens sp. | reverse complement strand
TAAAAAGGGAATAACAATTTACTAACAGATATATATAGAAAATGATGAAAACCAAAGTATGGATTTAATTTATCAAACACTCAAATAATCACTATCTAATATGATATAACCAGAATTTTTGTGGGGTTGTCTAAAAAGTCCTTTTTTGCTAAATTTGTGCGAAAACGAGTGCTTATTTATTGGTAATTTATGATTACTTATTGCTGTATATATTTGTTTTCGTAATGGCTAAATTGCCTCAAATTGACTTTTTAGACACCCCCATATTACTTAATTCATAAAAAGTAAAGGTTTTAACCCGAAGAACTGACAAAATCAGATTTTTTATTTTTTTTCATGTCAATTAATTTAAGTTTTTAGAGGAACCTTAATTATTATTTATTGTGTCTTTTCATACCACTTATCAGAGAAATAAGGAAACCTACAAAGATGAAGTCTAATAGATATTTCATCAATTTGTCGGAAGATGCTTTTCCATTGAAACAGCCACAACCTCCTTCTCCATGACTTTCTCCTTCACCGTCCACTGTGCCTTCGGGAGTTCCGTCTATTGCTCCCTCATGAACGCCATCGACAGTGCCTTCATAATGCCCTTCCGCCGTTCCTTCCTGAACACCTTCAGAAGAACCTTCCTGATGTCCTTCTATTGCCCCTTCCTGGAAACCTTCATTAGTCCCTTCACCTTCTATTACTCCTTCAATTGTTCCTTCACCATCTACTTCACCTTCCATAGGTATTAGGGTAAGGGTAGCATTATTTATCCTGATGTTTCCATACCAACTTATGTCATCGCCAAATTCTCCTTTTATCTTTATTTCACGAATCACAATATTAACCGTCTTTGGAACTCTAACATTTTCTGGTTGGAAAAATACATTTAATATTCTACCTTTATCTGTTGTATTAATTGCGTTCTCATTGCTTATTGATACTTTCAAATACCCTTCACCTACTGCTGTTCCTTTCTTAAAATTGCTTGTCACATCTCCGAACTCTAATCCAGAGAAGGCGATTCCTTCATCGTAGGACAATAGTAGGTCTATGCCTGTAATGCCTGATAGGGAATTTAATTCTATCCCTATGCTATATTCGTTATTCTCATTTGGAGTTTGGTTATCTACCACTACCTCTACTGAACGCATTACATTTGTCGCTAACAAAGACTTGCTCAAAATACTGTTCGATATTGGATTAACAGGTAGTCCGGAGTATTTATGTATTAGTAAAATGGCATCTGCACTGTCTAATAATCTATCTCCATTAAAATCTCCTCGCATTAAATCGCAATCCAAATCCATATTTGACACTGAAACTATCTTATTTAAAAGTGTTACTACATCTGCCATTGTTACATTTCCATCTCCATCTAAATCACCATAAAGGCAATGGGTATTAATGCAGGTATTATCTGGCTCTTCTTCCATTACATTTAATTTTCCATTTATAATAGTAACTGGTAACACTTCTTGAGATGTGTTTTTAATAACAACTTTCTCTAATTTTAATTTGGCATTTTGAACACACTCATCTGCTACTCTCGATTGATTTACTTTGAATACTAAATCAAAGAGATGTCCCATTCCATATAATATATTTTCTTGGGTATTATTTGCTGGACTAGCATGGAATTTTATTACTCCGGGAGTATTTGTATCTATAATTACATAGAAATTCTGGCTTACTGTTGTCTTTTGAATCTCCATTAACTCTAAAATTGAAGCATTATAACTTGCCTCTATATTTATTGTATAAGGGCTCAGACCTTGAACACTGCTAATATTTATAGGCATATATAGGGTATCGTTATTGTCCTGAGGGAACCAATCTATATTCGAAGTCCATACTTGTAATGTTCCAGCCTCTGCTGAAACTACCTCTGATGGCTTACTTTCTTCTCCTCCCTGACCTACAGCAATTACACGATAATACCACATTTTTTGTAAAGCCATGTCTGTGTCTTTATAACTTGTGCCTGATATAATATCATTGGAAACAGGTTTCCAATCTTCTGAACCTGTTTCACTTCGTTCTAAACGATAACCTGTCAAATTATGTTCTGTGTTTGCTCGCCATACAAGATATATATGGTCTATCCCTGAATATGCTTTTAATCCTTCTGGATGAAAAATCTTAGCGCCTGCAGATGGTGAACCTTTACTCACAACTATCTCTACGGTTGTTCCTCTTATTGCAGAACTTCCTGGTACAGGAGATTGCCCTATAACAATTCCTGCGGATACAGTTTCGCTATATTGTTCGGTCTTAGAAACCAACAAACCTACATCTTCTAACATATCTATTGCACTGTCTTCATCAAAGCCTATAGCATCTGGAACTATGACTTCTTCATTACATGTGCCTGTAGACACCCATATTGTCACCTCAGTTTCACTGTTTGTTTCACTATGTGCAATTGGTGTCTGTCGTATTACATAATCTTCTCTGACATAATCATTGCATTCTCTCTCTATTTTAATTTTAAGACCTGTTTCTTCAATTATAGATATTGCATCCTGCTCACTCACTCCTACTACTGCGGGAACCGTTTCATCTATAATTCTAACTAACATATCCGCACTTGACTCATTCCCTTCATTATCTTCAGCAATGTAACGAACTATATATTTATTACCTGCTGTATTTGTATCTATTCTTTCTACTTCTTCCATTGTTTTTGCATTATATATAGCAGCAGCGACTAAATCCTGTTCTTCTCCACCATCACAAGCATCTACTGCTACTGCTCCTGGGTCCTCAAATGTTCCACCTTTCTCAATCCCAATATCTGTATATCTGAGAATAATCACAGGAGGAGTTGTATCCACTACCTGAACTGTCCGTGTTACCTCTGCACTATTTCCAGAAGCATCTTTAGCCGCATATTTAAGTGTATACCCTCCTACAATGTTAGCATTCACACTTCCAATTGTTTTAACTTCAACAGAACTATCACAACTATCTACTGCTGTTACACCTGGGTCTAAAAAGGTAGATTTGCACTCTACTATCATTGGATTATCGCCCAGTAGTGTTATTGTTGGCTTTTTTGTATCTACTACTTGAACTGTCCGCTTTACAGGGACTGCAATGTTTCCAGAAGTGTCAGTTGCTGTATAAGTAATCGTATAGTTTCCAACATTACCTGTGTCTACATTACCTGTTGAAGTAACACTAATAGAACTATCACAATTATCTACCACTGTTGCTCCTGGGTCTCTAAATTCAGTGTTACATTCCAATACCATTGAGTTCGCACCTAATAAAGTAATTACTGGTTTTTTAGTATCTACTACCTGAACTGTTCGTGTTACCTCTGCACTATTTCCAGAGGCATCTTTAGCCTCATATTTGATTGTATATTCACCCACAATATCAGTGTTTACACTTCCACTTGTTATAACATCAATAGAATCATCACAAATATCTCTTGCTTCTACCCCAGGGTCATTAAAAATAGATTTACAGTCTAATACTATTATATTAGAACCCAAAAGAGTAATTTCAGGTTCCACTGTGTCTACCACATGCACTATTCGTGTTTCAGTACTTGTATTACCATCACTGTCAGTAACAGAATATACTACATTATAATCACCTATGTAATCGCCTATTATCTCTTCATATATATCACTAGATACCTGGATTTGATTGGTTAAATCTCCATCATTAATATCATAAGCATTTGCACCCGGGTCTTCAAATACTGATTTACACTCTATTGTAATCTCGTTTTCTCCTAATAGAATTATTTCTGGTATAATATCCCGATAATTAAATTCACGGAAGAAAGGATAGTATATATTTTCTATAATATCCCAGAATGATACAAAGTCCCATTCTATATAAGTTGTTTTCTGTTTCATCTCTGATGTTGTCTTACCTTCACCTCCTGCAGAATTTTGCATACCAGAAGTTTCCATATCCCAATAACTATCTTTTACTGTCCCTCTAATATTTATTCCTATTAAACCGCCAGCATTTTCTCTACCAATCACACTACCTACACTATAAGTTTCAGATACAGTACCCCCAAAATCATTACTTCCGACCAAACCACCTACATTTTTTCTTCCAATAACTTGACACTTGCTATAACTTCTCGATATCACACCGCCATAACTATTTACACCTATTAGACCTCCTATATCTTCAGAATATTTTCCAGAGGAATCAGAGCCATTCACTGAGCCCTCGCTATAAGTAACAGCAATCAATCCAGAATTTCTACCTACAAGACCACCAACAATATTCTTATTTCCCGCGACTAAACCTACGCTATAACTATCAGATATTGTTCCAAAATCATTCCTCCCTACTAAACCGCCTACAAATGACCCTTTCCCCAATATATTACTAGTACTGTGACTACCTGTTATATAACCAAAATTACTTCCTGCTAAGCCTCCTACATTATTTCCTTCATCTCCCTCTCCATTCCCTACCACTGAACCTGTGCTATAACTATCAGATATCACACCTCCTCCATAACACTTTCCATCACTATCATTACAATAACCATTACTTCCTACTAAACCACCAACAAAACCTTTACCTCCATATACATTTCCTCTACTATTACTATTCAATATTGTGCCCTTATAACATTTTCCTTCACTACAATCTCCATCACCATTACTTCCGACTAAACCACCTACAAAATCTTCATCTCCTGTTACTCCTCCTGTGCTATAACAGTAAGATATTGTGCCTCCAATACAATTTCCTTTGTCATTACAATATCCATTGCTCCCTGCAAAACCACCAATAAAACTTTTAGCTCCATATACATCACCTGTGCTGTAACTTCCAGATATTGTGCCTCCTCTGCAATTTCCACCATCATCACAATATCCATTGCTTCCCACAAAACCACCTACAAAACCTTCATCTCCATTTCCAATAACAGAGCCTGTGCTATAACTGTCAATTATCGCACCAGAATTACTACCCACAAAACCACCTATATAATTTTCAACTCCACCTACATCGCCTACGCTATAACTCTCTGATATCATTCCATTATTATTGAATCCCACCAATCCACCTACATAAGAAGCCCCGTATGCAGAACCTGTACTAAAACTTTCTAATATTGTCCCCCCATCGTTTGTCCCTACCAAACCACCAATATAAGAAGAAATATCAACTGGAGGAAACCCTACCATAGAACTTGTGCTATAACAATTAGACACAGTGCCTTTATTTATTCCGACTAAGCCTCCAACATGTTCTTTTCCCTTAATCCAACATCCATCTAACCCTAAATTCTTTACTTCCCCTCCTGTTCCTATACGACCAAAAATACCTACACCATTCATCGAAGGACGATTAATATACAAATTTAATATCTTATACCCATTTCCGTCAAACTTACCCATAAATGGATTAGCAATCGTTCCTATAGGTCTAAATCCTGTTCCAACATTCCAATTTCTTGTTTCACTTGCATCTATATCATTTGTTAACATGTATTGACCGTTTATAGGATATGCAGCGTTGTTCCCTATCAATTGCAATTTTTCTATGCTGTCTATTTGTATTACCTGGCTAAGTGCGTTAGAATTTAAAAATATAAAAAACATAAATAAAAAAATAACTACCCCTTTAACTCCCTTTTTTGATAAATTATTTTGAGAGGGATAGAAAGAACTCTTTACATACAACATCCTAATTGTCTCCTAATTATTTGTTACTTTAGATACGACAATATTTTAAATATTCTCATTGTATAAATAACTGTATATCTTCAATCTTAATTTAATGACATATTTCCTTAATTTAGTCTATCATTAACAAAATCAAATATAGCATAGTGGATTGTTGCTTGTCAATATTTTTTATTTCTATTTACTTATATGAACCTTAAACTCTTTTATAATTCTATGCTAAAAAAATAGCAAGAAAATGGAATTTTATATTATATTTTCAAGATGGGAAGATACTATCGAAAAATTCTAATAGGTATATGAATATCAATCTATATTTTAATCTAATTAT
>DAOOVZ010000175.1:0-6029 GCA_035370665.1 Candidatus Hydrogenedens sp. | reverse complement strand
TCTGCACTTTTTCTTTGAATTTTGGCAGGATTGTGTTTAATGCCTGATAGTTTTCGCTTTTTATCAACCAGCCGTCCAGAGACTTATCTAAATCATCAAATAATCCTAAAATTTCAAGTTCTAAATCCTTAAAATATTTGGTATCAATCGGCAAATGTTGATATTTTTCTGATAAATGTTTGCCCGTTAAATCAGTTGTGAAAATATCACTTACTTTAAAATTTTCATCTACAATACCTAATTCTTGCCACTCTTTAATTTGCTCATTGATATTTTTATGCTTTAAGATTTTTTCTATAAGTTCAATTTTTTTTTCTGCAACCCTATCCAGTGTTATTACATAGTTAGAGTTCAAGGCAAACTTTGGTTTATTCCATATTTTAACCAGTTCATCTTCAAATTGAGAAATAAAATCAATAATCTTGAATGCAATATCTTTTAATACCTGCAATTGTTTTATTCTCTTTTCTGTCCATTCACTTTCACCACTAAAAACATATTGATAAAACCATATATTGAACTGTTCTTGCAAAAACGCCTTAGCATTTTTATTTATGAAATAATCAACTTCACTTTGTTTCTCAAACACCCTGAATGCTTTTTCAATACTATCTTCAGTAATTGTTACTCTTTCTTTTTTCAGGTCTCTTAAAATATCATTAATCTTAGTTACCTTGCCTTTCTCAGAATAAAGAACATTGAAGACAAGTTCTCTATCATTTCTCTTTTCCTTAAACTCATAAATAATTGTCCTCTTCTCATTTGCTTTTTTATGTTCAAGCGTAGAAACATCAAAAACGAATTTAAAATTATCTACTTCTACCTCCAAATTTTTGAATAATCTATCGGTTTTAACATAATAGAGCATGTGTGTTTTCCAGAAAAGTATTACATCTTTATCGTCAGTATAAACTTTCTCATAGACATTTTGATGGATAGGAGTGTATCTGAAATAAATCGAACCACTTTCTGAAAAATAGCGGTTAAAGAAAGTGTAAAGTTTATCAAAAAGTTCCTCTCTAAACCCGGTGAAGGGTTCTAATGCTATATCTATATCATTTTGAAGTTTGGGGAAAACACCTTTTTCATAATAGCGTGATTTAATCCTCATTAAATTGATATATCCAGATTCTCCCTCTACCTTTGCACCTATAAAGATGTCTTTCAACGCATCATAAAATTTTTGTTCTTTACTCATACTTCTTACTCCTTTTTACTGTGCTATCAGGCATTTCATTCAATTCAAAATAATTAAACTCGCTTCACTTACTCCATTTCAAAGAAAGATATATCTCCAAGACTTTGCCATTTCAATAGAAATCACCATCTCACATATCTTTAAGATAATACCATAAATTTATTGTGGTGCGATAAATATTATGTGGTCTATTGGAAATCCTTGCCATATACAGAATGAATTTTATTACATGAATTGAAGAAGGGCTCTATAACCCATGTTGAAGATTGATACTGTAAATACGATAAACTATTAATCTGAAAATAAAAGATAACCAATGTAAGTATTAAATATGTTTCAGCACTTTGTAAATTTATTATGTGTTGTTTTCCTTGCTACGGTTTTATTAATTCCTTCAGGCTGTGGTGGAAAACAACAAGACACATCTACACCTGCTGTTTCTAAATCGGCAGAACAATCTGCTCCTGCCGCATCTAAGAAAATCAAAGTGGCGTTTATCACCAACAACGCTTCGGACTTCTGGAAGATTGCTGAGGCAGGAACAAAAAAAGCAGCAGAGGATTTCGGAGTAGAAGTGATTTTCCGAATCCCTTCATCGGGCACAGCAGAACAGCAGCAACAAATATTACAGGACTTGATAACATTAGGCGTTTCAGGAATTGCTATTAGTCCCAAAGACCCAGAAAATCAGACAGAAATGCTGAACGAAGCGGCAAAGAAAGTAAACTTAGTAACACAGGATAGTGATGCACCTAATAGTTTAAGGAAATGTTATATAGGCACGAACAATTTTGATGCTGGTGTTGAAGCAGGTAAGTTGATTCAGGCATGCACAGCACCCGGCTCTAAAATAATAATCTGTGTTGGCACTCTGGACGCTCAAAATGCACGCGACCGATTAGAGGGCTTGAAAAAACAAATTGCGACTACGAACCACCAGATAATTGATATTCGGACAGATGAAACTGACCGTGCAAAAGCAATAGCCAATGTGCAGGATGCCTTAGTCCGTTATCCGGATGTTGCATGCTTTGTAGGTCTGTGGAGTTATAACGGTCCCGCCATTCTTAATGGTGTCCGAGATTCTGGAAAATTAGGACAGGTGAAAATTGTTTGCTTCGATGAAGAGGAAGAGACCTTGCAGGGAATAAAAGACGGCTATATTTATGGCACAGTTGTTCAGAGACCTTTTGAGTTTGGATACCAATCTGTCCGTATATTAAAAGAACTTGCAGAAGGTAATACGAGCAGCATTCCAGAAAGTAAACAAATCTTTATCCCAACCTTATCAGTTACAAAAGAAAATGTAGACGCCTTTTGGTCAGAACTTAAACAGATTTTAGGAAAATCTTAAAAGTATATTTAGGAAGTAAATACTATGAGAAAAATATTCGGTTTAGTGGGACTCATTATTGCGTTGTGTTTAATAGCATATTTTTGGGAATGGTTTCAATGGTATCAGCATGACAAAGATTTGGGAATCTCGTTTTCAAGTAATTTTCTGTCCTTAACAAACTTCAAAAATTTATTTCCATGGATTGGATTGTTCGGTGTATTAGCATTAGCCCAGTGCTTTGCTATTATTACTGGTGGAATTGACCTTTCAATTGGTAGTGTAGTGTGCCTGATTTCAGTAATTTCATGTATACTTATTGACAAAGGTCAAGGTTGGAATCCATTTTTGGTCTTTCCATTAGTCCTTTGTATTGCGGGACTGATTGGCGTCTGGCATGGACTATTAATCTCCTACTTTAATATTCAGCCTTTTGTGGTTACCTTATGTGGTTTATTTGCGTATCGCAGTTTTGCACGCTTCTTTGCAGGGGATACGACTCAAGGTTTTGGAAATACCCTGACTAATTGGAAATGGTTAGGAAAAGGGACACTTTTAGATTGGTTTCCATCACTTCAACCTGCGGCAGGTGGCACATCTTCTACAATAGCGATGGTTATGGACCTAATATCAGCGCCACTTGTGATTATGCTATTTTTTACAATTGTAGTAGGGCTATTTTTACACCTATCTCCAGCAGGTAGACACCTTTTTGCTCTCGGTGCAAATGAAGAGGCAGCGCGGTTCAGCGGCATTCAAACAAGGCGATTAAAATTGCTTGCTTATGTAATTTGCAGTTTTATAGCAGGCATAGGTGGGCTTCTATTCGCATTCAAAGTAAATTCTGTTCAACCATCAGATTTTGGCAATTTCTATGAATTATATGCGGTTGCCGGTGCTGTATTGGGTGGATGTAGTTTGCGTGGAGGAACTGGAAATGTTATTGGTGTTGTTTTGGGTATAGCCTTAATTATGGTTCTACGCAATTTAGTAAATATTCTGGGCATACGCAGTGAACTTGAATATGTAGTTATTGGCGGTGCTATTCTCGCAGGTGTTTGTGCAGATGAATTCTTCTTACACCGCTCACAAAGGAAAAGAACACTTGAAGCATAAAGAGAGTTAAAATACAAATGGAAAATGCACAATACATATATCGTGGCTTATTGGGGAAGATGAAGGAAATTCCGTCATTAGAAAAACGGAATAAGTGTGCACATATTACATTTTCCGCTGACGATTTAACGAAATGGTCTCTGGAAGATGACCCCGGCGAACAGGAATGGAAAGGAATACCTGCTACCAAAAAAATTGAAGACATGGATGGAGAAAAGGTATTCATTCTAACAGGCAATTTTAGTAATGTTTATAGATTAAATTTATTAAAGGAGATGGAAAGACCAAGTTTTTGGGTGCCGTTAAGCACACGAACCAGCAGTGTTCCACATTTCCCAATTGCTCAAAATAAATATCCGATAGTTGAGTTGACATATCGAATGCAATACGGTAAATGTATGCCTGCCTGGACATGGCACTATACAACAGGTCAGTTTTTTGAATTTCTCAATATGGATTTCAAATGGACTACGGTAGCAAGGGCATGGTGCTATAACACTTTCCCACGAAAGATGGAGAACTTTGCACTTCGCCTATATTCATTCACGAGGACAAAAGAGACAATGTATATCCATAGTATCCGTTTTCGTGAACCCACAGAGGAAGAAAACAAACTACTTAACAGTAAAGAATCTTTGCAAATAAACCATGAAAAACCAATTACATATCCTATACTAAATAACTTTTTCCCAATGGGAACATATATCAATGCAAATACCGCAAAGGATATGGCATATTTGCTAAAAACAGATTTATCCTCATATTTAGACCTACTTTTTGAAGATATTTCACTCCATTATCATAATACTGTATTTGTAGAAGATTTTTATGATTTTTTGCCGGGCGACCAGGAGGTTCTATTCGATATATCAGAAAAATATAATATAAAGTTAATTCTCCCATTAGAAGAAGAGAACACAAGATTAGAACTATCAAAAATCTCTTCCGTTATCAAAGACAAAGAACATACAATTAAAAGATATGCTTCAGACGGGAATCTATTTGGTTGGGTGATAAAGGAAAACCCTTCAGATGAAGAATTAGAGCCCTATCTACGATTAAAAAAGGAAATTGAACGGATAGATGAAAAACATCCCGTAATTTATTTGACAAGAGAAGCAAATGCGTTCCCCCTGTATGCGGCTATTTCCTCTGTATCCGGCTTAACCCATTGGAAAACGAGAAATCCATGGGAATTAGGACAACTTATAAAGACACACATTAAGTTCGTGTCTGGTCAACAACTCTGGGCAATCGGTCCTACCTTCGTTTTTGGTTCAGGCGCTCCTGAGTGGAATTCTGCTCCTGAAATTCGATTAATGATTAACCTTGCCCTATCCAATGGCGCCAGAGGCTGGTTGAGTTATACCTATCACAATATTCCTCTCTGGGCAGGTGGAGAATGCCAGCGTTCACTTACAGGACCTTTCTTGACTTTTAGTGATATCTGGCAAGAATTAGGCGGAAGATTAGGTAGGTTTTATGCTCTTGCACCTCTGCTTATGTCAGCAAAACCTTCGGCTCCTCCTGACTTTGCACCTGATATTCAGTCGCGAAAACACCCCCGTTCAAGATGCCCCGAAAGTATAGATATTTTGGCAAATTTCTGGATGAAAGGAAATGACTTCTGGATATTTTACCTTATAAATCAAGATACCTCCGAAGTAACAGGAATAAATGTTAATTTCCACTCTTTATTCCCTGATAGATATCGAATTTATGATGCTACTCAGTTTGTCCGAACTTATCAGTGGGAAGAAATCCCAAAATCTTTCCATCGTGAGATGTTTCCAGGTCAGGGACAAATTTTGCTCATAACAACCCCTGAAGTATATAAGCACTGGGAAGAAATAATAGCGAAAAGAATTTTTGAAAGTGTTGAACAACAAGCTTATATTAATATAAAAATGCAGAAGCCTTATCTGACTTCTCCAGAAAAGTGGACTGACGAAATTAAAGAACATAAGAAAAAAGAACCTATAGATGCTTTAAACAGAATAGTAGAAACTAAAAATCAAATAACAAATAGTATCTATTCGATTGAAGAATTATATAAATCTCGTGGAAAATTATTAGAAATTGGTTCTATACTTTGTGCCTGCGATGGGGTGTTATGCCGATTATTAGATGAAGGTAAAACGGCTTCCGTTGATGAATACAAAGATATGGTGATAAAAGCCGCTGGAGATTTGATTAAATATCGTATTAGTATCTACAAAGGAGAAGGGAAAGTAGTTCTACCTGCAATGGAAAAATTATCGAAAAATCTACTTAATATTTTACAAAAATTACGCCAAAACACAAGTAATTTATAGTATATTCTTAGGTGTCAGGGGGCAGTAGGTTGTAGGGTTTGTTATAATAAGTATCAATCTATAAGAT
>DAOOVZ010000174.1:0-6076 GCA_035370665.1 Candidatus Hydrogenedens sp. | reverse complement strand
GATAAAAATTCCAGTTTATATGCTTAGCGATACCTATTTGCCTGAAGGTAAAGAGGAGCGTCGTGTTGCCGATGAAGTGAAAAGAGAAACTGAACTAATGGCAAGAATGAAAGGAACTAAAATAAGCAGGGGAGGTCTCAAAGGCATAGTCATAATTATTGACCCGGGACATGGTGGGAAGGACCATGGTGCACCCAGATATGCAGAAAAAATATTTGAGGATGAACTAAATTATGATATAGCATGTCGCTTGAAGGAATATATTGAGCAAAAGACACAGGCAAAAGTTTATATGACCATTAAAGATAATAGTCAAGGATTCAAACCTACCTCTCAAAAAATATTCCAACATGATACAGATGAATGGATTTTAACAACACCTCCAAATAATCCTCAGGATTTTGCAACTTCCGCTAACTTACGATGGTTGTTAACCAATAGCATTATGCGTAATGAAGAAAAGGCTGGCATCTCCCGTGAAAAGATGATTTTTGTCAGCATTCATTGCGATGTGTTATACAAATCTTCTATGCGCGGTTTGATGATATATATCCCCGGAGCCAACTATCGAAATGGCATTGAAAAACTCCCTCAAAAAAATAGAGAAACAGACTACAGTATTTATAAAGAATGGAAAGAACACCATCCTAAGACTTTAACAAAGTCACAACTGATTAAAGAAGAGGTTCATTCAAAAACATTTGCCCGTATTCTTATAAACACAGCAAGGAAGAATAATATCATAATACATAGTGATGGCCCTGCTATTCGTAATGTAATACGCAGGTCTAAAAACAGTGTTTATGTCCCATCTGTCCTTAGAAATGTGGAGATTCCAACAAAGGTCCTAGTTGAGTGTGCAAATTTAAATAACCCTAACGATTTAAAAAATGTCGCAAACCCCGCTTGGCGTCAAAAAATGGCTGAAATTATAGCCGAAGCAATATCAAATTATTTCGCCATGTAGATTTGCATTTTACACTTCTATACTTACAAGTATTGTCCAAAAAACCAGAATATATTTGATTCTTATCCAGAAAAGTTGCGATGTAATTAAATAAGAGTGAACATTGCTTGCACTTATGGGTAAATTATATGAACAAGTGATTTATATCTGTATGCCATAAATGCCATAGTAAGGTGAGAGAGGTTCATTCTTATCAAGAGTGAGAGATAAAAAAAATAGATTTTATAAAGAAGAGGACATATCTTAATATTATTAAAATGTGAATATTCAAGTGTATGTGTTGTGGAAATGTAGTGGAGAAATTAGGATTTGTGAAGACTGGGGAACGGATAACAAAGTTGTTAAAGTAGCATATCTGTGCTATACCCCCTATAACGATGGGCTGTCCAAAAAGTCCATTTTTGTTAAATTTTTACAAAAAAATAGATGGCTATTTATATTGATATGTGATTGTTTTAAATACTTTTATAAGTTTATAAACCACCAAAATCGGCGTAAAATGACTTTTTAGATGACCCCGTACCCTTTAGAATCCGACCAAATGAAACTATGACTCTTTGATTTCAGTAAGTATCGGATTAAATGCTTAAAAACATTATCAATATTACAGATATAATAAATGAAAATAAGTTAAATTACTATCTACCTCTACAAAAGAAATGATATTGCATCGTCTATCATAATGTCTCAAAAATCCTTCTAATACTTTTAGCGGACAGATGTGGTATTTTCTATAAAGACTCCCTCATTCTTTTGTAATTTCCTTTTTACAGCAAATTATTATGATTAGAAAAAAATATTTTCAAGATATTTTTTTAAAAATTTTTTATAACAAAAAAATGATTTATATGGTATAATCTTTTCAGTAAAACTTATAAATGGAATGGTAATACGAGTAGTGATTGAAAGTATAGGAACAATGGCACTTAAACAATCCAGATTAGTTTGATTATTACTAATTGCAATGTTTAAGAATATTGAGCCATCGGAAAGTGTAATGAGTAATGATTTAAATTGTTTAGGATTAATCGAAATTAAAAATAACAATTTAATTAAACTGGGCAGACACCAGTAGGAGAACAAATAAATGAAAACATCAAATAATTTTCACACTCTATTTCAGTCTAATTTATTAAATGGCAACGCTGTATTGTCATTTGTGTTTTGTTTCTTTTTATGCGGGACAATATTTGGAGCAGTAATACAAATAAACAGCATAGAAGAACTACAGAAGGTCGAACATGATGCAGCATATCCTCTAAACGGAGAATATGAATTGACTCATAACATAGATGCAAGTGGTACGAAGAATTGGAACGCTGGGGAAGGATTCAACCCGATAGGAACATTTATAGGCAAATTTAATGGTAATGGTTATAAAATTACAGGCTTATATATAAACTGTTCAGGAAAGAATTCTATTGGTTTATTTAGTTGTATAGGTTCTGGTGGAGAGGTGAAGAATCTGGGTTTAGAAAATTGCTGGGTAACAGGTAAAGACTATGTTGGTGGTCTTGTGGGTGACAATGAAGGTAACATAATGAACAGTTACAGTACTGGAAATGTGTCTGGTGGTTACTACGTTGGCGGCCTGGTGGGTAATAATTATTTTTATAGTGCTATAACGGATAGTTACAGTGCTGTAGTAGTATCGGGTGATACTTATGTTGGTGGTCTTGTGGGTAATAATAATGGCAGTGTAATAAATAGTTATAATACCGGAGATGTGTATGGTAATTATTCTGTTGGTGGCCTTGTTGGGCATAATTATTATTTTAGTAATATAATGAGTAGTTATAGTATAGGAGTAGTATCTGGTAATGGTAAATATATTGGTGGCCTTGTAGGACATAATTCTTATGGTCTTATTACAAATAACTACAGTGCAGGAGAAGTGTCTGGGAGTGAAGATGTTGGTGGCCTGGTGGGATGGAATGGAACCGAAGGTATTATAACTAACAGTTTCAGCACAGGAGCGGTGGCTGGTGATGCTTATGTTGGTGGCCTGGTGGGGTATATTCATGATGGTGGGACAGTCACAAGCAGTTATTGGAATGTCCAGACATCAGGGCAGGAAAATTCTGCGGGAGGGGAAGGTAAGACAACAGTGGAGATGATGAGGCAATCAACTTATGTTGGTTGGGACTTTACAACTATTTGGAAAATTATAGAAGGTCAAAGTTACCCTTATTTTTCATGGCAAACAGCACCACTGCCATCTTCTTCGCCAGTAAACCAGGGTATTATTTATGGTCAGGTTCTTAACAGCATAAGTAAAAAGCCTGTTTGGGGTGCGATGGTAGAATTAGGAGTTGGAGATAGCCAGGGCACAGTGTCTACTTTAACAGACGCAAATGGTGAGTTTGTATTTTCTGAACTGGGTGAAATAAAACCTCCATGTCAATTATCAATAACTAAACGGAAATATAAATCACAAACATTTGAATTATTTAGTTCAGGTGCGGATTTGGAGGTAGCGTTAGAGCCTGAGGACATACAGAAACCAAATCCACCGCAGGTGTATATTGGTCCGCATAGTATCCGTATAGCCTGGGGTACAAATTCTGAATATAACATAGCAGGTTATAATGTATACCGCAGGGTGGTAGGTAGTGATACATGGATACGGTTGAACAGTCCAACATCTCCACCGTATCAGGGCTATATTGATGATTTTGAATATGTGGACACAACGGCAGATGCGTCAAACTCTTACGAGTATGCAATTCAGGCAGTAAGTGATATAGGTAGATATACGGAATTATCCGAGCCATCAGAGGTAGTAGAAAGTAGCAAAGTCACAGTATTCTTTCCTGAGGAGATAAACTATAAAAATGGCGGCATGTATTTGGAGAGATATAATCCTGCAAGTCTGGAAGCGAGTTGGATTCGTATACCTGTTAGTTCAAGGTCTGTGTATGATGTTTCTACTAATTCTATACAGATAGAATCAGAGTTACCGCCCGAACTGTTATTAGGCCCGAGTCAAATATATGTTCAACTTTCAGGTATAACCGCAGGAATGATGATGTTGCCAGAAGCGAGTACTGAAGGGAATAAGATATTCATGCGTATAACTGCATCAGGAGTCGAAGGAGGTCGTCTTTACGGCTCAGGAACTTTATTTAACATAATTGCTAAACCGAACTGGTCTGCTCCTAATGCTCAATGTGGACTATTGCATCTAATTCCTTCTGATGGGCAGGGCAATGGTGTTGTTTTATTAGACAATGTTTTAAATCAGCCTATTACAGTAGGATTAGTAGACGGACAATTATGCACGACAGGTAATTGTATCCTTGGTGATGTGAACAATGATGGTGCTGTGAATGATGACGATGCGAAGTATGTATTAGACTGTTGGGTAAAAAAGAAGTTCTCTGATAGTCAGAATATTTGTCTAATGAAGTCAGGTGATATAAATTTAGATAGGTTAGTAGACAGTGCAGATTCAAGTTTAATTCAGCGCTGGTTAAAAGGTAAGCCCATTGCACCTACACCACCTAATCAGAAGTTGAGCAAAAGTTATAATAAATATGTTCAAGATATGATATGGTTAGCCGAAACAGGCTCAATGGCAGCGGAGACAATTTTAGCAGATATAGAGAAATCAGACACAGAGATAGATGTATGGATAAGTGAGCATGTAATAGGTTCAGCAGGAACAGAAAAGACTATATCCATATTTGCGAGCAATGTATCAAATTTATCAGGCTACAACCTTGTATTGAACTTTGATAAAGAGTATGCGGAGGTGAAGGGCGTGCAATTAGGTTCAGGTGCAAGTGGTTTGAAGTTGAGTAGCAATGTAGATATAAATGTCAGTGGCAATTTGCGAGTTAGTGCTGCGGGTGAAGAGAATATCGGCGAAAAGAGTGATGCAGTTGAGTTGTTGAAGGTTTTGTTTAAGATGGTAAAAGATGGAGATGCAGAGTTGCAATTTGCAGAGATTCGAGTGAACGACAAGTATGCGTATGTTCCAATGTTTGATGACCCGAAAGCTCCCAAGATACAGTCAACTGTTCCAGATGTAGTCGGCATGACTGAGGTAGAGGCGAGAGAGTCCATTTCTGCTGCACATCTAAGTGTAGGTGCATTAAATTATGAACTAATTAAAACAGAACCGCCTGATATAGTTTTAAGTCAAACACCAACAGCAGGCTTACTTTTAAAAAGAGGTAGTACAGTAGATTTAACAATTAACAAAGGAGTTACAGTTCCAAATGTAGTTGGCATGAGTGAAGCGAAAGCAAAAGAGACTATAACGGGAGCGGGTCTAACTATAGGTTCAATAACTTCTAAATATGATGATGTAGTCCCTAAGGGCAATGTAATTAGCCAGAAACCAGTGTTTGGGAAAAGGGTTAATTCAGGCACATCAGTAAACCTTACGATAAGCAAAGGTGAGAAACGCAGGCTTATTATTTCCTGTGGCACAAATGATACCTCTCAAAATTCCTCTCTTACAGATATAATATTTATTGGCTTGATTTCAGGTTTTTTACTCATAACCACACAAAAGGCAAAAAGGCCATTCAATAACAAAAAAATCAAAAATAATTGACCTCCAACTTCTTACAAATTAAGTAATATGACTATGAATAGAGATTAAAATTAACTTTATTTTGACTCTTGTGAAATAGATAGAATGCAAGAGAATTAAAATGAGTTTACCATAAAGTTATATTGATATATTGTAATATTACTTGAAAATCAATATTGTTAATAACTCCTGTCCGCTAAAAGATTTGAGAAATATATTTAGATATTGAGATAGACAATGAAGCGTCTATTTTCGTGGAGGGATAAATATATATTTGATTTCACTGTTGTCCGCTAAAAAAAATTAAATAAATATTATAACAATACATAATCTTTTACGATGTAGGACGCAGTCTAAAAAGTTAATATTCTTGGGCTATGACTCAAACACGACATATAAGAATATGGAAATGACTCCTCACATTGCGAAGGGAGGTGGTCGTTAGCAACGGAGAGTCAGTTCACCTAAAACACCCCTTATAACAACTCTCCCACAGCAAGAAGGAAAGTTGAATATTTGTGCTATACCTCCTATAACGACTGAGGCTGTCCAAAAAGTCCATTTTT
>DAOOVZ010000173.1:0-6123 GCA_035370665.1 Candidatus Hydrogenedens sp. | reverse complement strand
CACGGAAGAAGAAGCCAATCAGAGGAATATCTGCGAGATAAGGCATCTTTTGGTTGCTATGTATCGTTTTATCCTGAACCAGACCACCTAGCACCAGTGTATCGCCATCGTGGACTACTACATTTGTCCATGCTGCTTGCCATGATGTTGTAGGTAAAACGATTTTTGTTGAACTTTCCACTGTTCCGACAATATTCTTTTGTTCAAACTCTTTTTCGCCGACTCGTGTGCGGACTTCAGGATTTAACCAGAGTCGGACCTGGTCATTATCACGAATCTGTGGTGTAACGGAAAGTGCGATACCAAAATTGAATGGAGTAAACTGGGGTTCAGAAATTACTGACTGTGTTTGTGAACCTCCAAATCCTCCTTCGGATATATATACTTCATTATATACTTGCGTTATGTAGTATTCTGTCTGAAAATCTGCAACCACAGCAGGCTTACGGTTCATCGTTGTTACTCGAGGTGCACTTAATAGTTCTGATTCTTCTAAACTATTTAGATAGTCGAATGTAACACTTAATTGGTCACCGTCAGCGTTATCAATAATCTTTGTAACTAAATTTAGAGTAGAGGCTGATGCAGCAGAGACAGAAGGATTAATTACTCCTGCTAAGGTTCCTTGAGTAACAGAATTTCTAATCACTGAACTACCATCTGGTCTGGTATAGAATGGAATTTCTTCATCTACTCCATCACCATTTATATCATAACTATATGTTTGGTCTGTCAAATAATCATTCTGACGGACTCTGTTATTTAAATCACTCAAATTACCTGACCAATTGAAACCAATTTTCTTCAAGTCTTGAACACGAACAGTTAAAAATTTTGCTTCAATACTAACTTGTCTTGGGGTCACATCAATTTGCCCAAGAACTTGCTCAAATTTATCAAGATTGGTTGGTGTATTAGTCACAATTAGCATGTTTGTAGATTCATTATAGGACATCTTGGATAATACTTCACCTGTATATGGCTCTTTAATAGGTGGTATTGCGTCAGCAAGAATTTGTAAACTCGACAGTGTTGTTTCTTCAGTTCCTGCTACTGCACCTTGGCCTAATTGTGCTGTTCCGGTAACACCACCGTAACCTGTTGCAGTTGTTCCAGTAGCTAAAGTTCCACGCGTGCCTAAACCAGTAGTGGCACCCGTTCCTGCTTGAACGATACCGATAGGACCTAATTCACCGACTTCTTGGTCGCTTATTGTATCAAACATATCAGAAATATTACTTAGAGAGGTTACATCTCTCCCTCCGTAACCACCTCCTCCGTAACCACCTCCTCCGTAACCACCTCCGCCATAACCTCCGCCATAACCTCCACCATAACCTCCACCATAACCACCTCCACCATAACCACCACTACGATAGCCACCGCCATAATTGCCACCACCATAGCCACCTCCTCCATAACCTCCTCTACCATAGCCACCTCCTCCATAACCTCCTCCTCCGTAACCACCATAACCACCTCCTCCATAACCTCCTCCTCCGTAACCACCATAACCACCACCATAGCCACCTCCTCCATAACCTCCTCCTCCATAACCTCCTCTACCATAGCCACCTCCTCCGTAACCACCATAATTACCACCTCCACCATAACCACCACCACCTCCCATAACGCCGCCAAATGGATTCCTTAATACTAATTTAAATAAGATATCTGAACCGATGTTTCGTAATTCATAGAATCTGGTTTCTAATGCTTCGAAACTTTCTTGACGGATAATTTCAGGTTTACTAATCCATACGAATCCGGGCTGAACAGCAAAGTCCAAACCTAAGGGACGAAGTAATGCTTTTAATGCTTCTCTTAATGTAATATCTTTCAAACTAATATATGGAACGATACCGTCAGATTTGCTACCGTAATATGCTTCAGCAGATAATCCAGCACCGGGAGCTGTGCCTGCAATAGTTCCAAAACCACCTTGGGCTCCACCGGCACCCATTCCTGGCGTTGTTCTTAACCCTACACCAGGTGCGCCTCCAGTTGGCGGACGAAGACCGCCGGGCTGTCCCGGAGCAGTAGGCATTCCTAACATTCCTGGTTGTGCAGGCTGGGCGCCTCCTTGCTGGGGTTGTTGCTGTTTTGATGGTGGTTCTACTGCACGATTATCAATAACGATATTTACACCATAACTATCCGAAATAAATGATGTTATTTCACTAATATGTATATCTTCAAATTCAATACTTACAATTGAGTCCAATGCCTTTTCTAGTTCACTCACTTTTGTCACAGTAGCAATTTCTTCTTCTATTTCAGGGACTGTGAATCTATACGGCTTTATTCCGCGAGCATCTGCACCTTCCGGAAGTTGCTTTTGCTTTTCCATAAAGTCTCTGATTCTTGCACGGTCTTCTGTAACTACCTTTTCTGAATCTTTTACAGAATTTTGATAAAGATTAATTGTTGCTTGATGAAGTCCCTCACGGGCTAAATCGTTCTTTGGGTCAATTAAAAGTATGTTATTATATATTTCTACGGCAATATCGAATTTTTGTGCTTCCATATATCGTTGAGCATCGGAAAGTAATTTTTTTACTCTTTCTTTTTTTAATTCTTCTGCTGTTTTTTCAGGCACTTCACCAGGCATTGCTGGCTGGAAAGTTTCAAATGTTGTTGCAGTGGCTTCGGGTTTCTCCCCTAATGATAATTGAAGTTGAGCATTGCATTTTTGCTGATATACCTGTGCTTCTTTATGATTCGGGTCTAATGCAAGAGCCCGGTTAAATTCTGTAAGTGCTTCTCGATAGAGTTCTTTTTTATATAATCCAACACCTCTACGAAAATATGTTTCTGCACTTTCTTCTGAAGGGGGGCTTTCAGTAGAAATGGTTGTTGTGGTAGTTGTTTCTTGAACAGAAACAGGTGGAGGATTTCCTGAACTGCTCTCGGTAGGAGTCGCTTCCTGAACTGAAATAGGTGAAATAGCAGAGGTGTCTTCTGTACTCGTTTGTGCACGAGCACCAATTATTGTCAGAACAAACACGACTGCAAATAGCAATCCCATCATCATAAACTCATAATAAAAATTCTTATTGGTACACATTCGCAATTTTTCCTCCCGTGGTTTTTTGTTAGTAACCGTTTGGAAGTTTTTATTATACTTGTAATAATTATCTACTAAATGACTTGTCTTTTTCATTTTTCTTTCACCTTATTTTCTCATTTCTAATGTAAATCTTCTTCCATATTGTTCTGAATATATAATAACTGTTTTATCTTCTGGATTGATTTGTTCCAGAACAAACTGTTCAAATTCTTCTCCTTCATCATACCATTTTGTAGTAGAACGAGTGCGGAGTTGTGCACGCAATCGTTCGCCCACCTGTCGTATATTAAGCAGTGTGATTCCAAGTTCCTGAGGAGTAACTGCCTGGCTACCTTGTCTTTTTGTTGTTTCGCCTGCAAAATACCAGAAAGGATTTTCACGCCAAAGAGAAGCATAACTTCCTGGAATAGATAATGGCGGGGGTAAAGGCGGCATAGGAGGTTTGAGTTCATCGGAAACTTCCTTTTTTGGTGGTGAATAGTTTTTTTCCACAGGAGGTGGAGGAGGATATATGATTACATATACTCGGTATCCTAATATACCGACTAATACAAGTAATACAAATCTTTCTTTGTTCCACCAAAACCACATTCCTATTTTTTGTATTTTATTTAACATAATATCAATTCTAATTCATATATAAAATATTTCGTTTAAACCATTTCCATGTTTTTGCAAAGAAACCGGCTTGCTCTTCTGTGGTGGCAGTTGCTCCTGCTTCTCGTTGACGAATAGGTGCAGTTGCACCTATTTGTGCTTGATATTGGAGACGCATATCCTCTTTGGGAGGATTGTAATTTGCTTGTGAAATAATCATCTCTATCTGAAGCAAAGGCTCTACATTATAAGCAATGTAGGGATATTGAATTCTAATAGCATTAATATTGAAATATCTATCAGCCAATCTCATTTTTTCTTCTACGAAGGTAACAAAATCTTTCATGGTAATTGTGCAACGGACACCAAACATGTAAAAGGATAAAAGTTTTTCAAAATCTGGTAATTGAACAATAGGTGGCCATGCTACAATTTCATCAATACTTGCCATTTTAGAATCCAAAAGGAACTCGCACATTTTAATTCCAAAAGCGAGTTTTGCTAATTGTCCGTTGACCATTTGCTCAGTAATATTTAGACGAGATATTTCTTCAAGGTTGAGAACACCTAAGGACCGTCGTATGTCCTGAGGGAATAAGTCATATCGTCCCATTTTCTCACCGACTTTTTCATATAATTGTTGTATCATTTTTTGGGCTTGCTCTTCATACCAGAACTTTAATATGATACCTTCTTTTGGTGGGACTTCGTGTTCTGCCCAGTTGCTAACATTGAAAAATTTTGCCCTTTGTTTTAATGCTTCTTCCCAGGGCACAACTTGTGTCCGCCACTCGCGAATCAAGGTTTCTGGATCGGTCTGTGAGAAAGTTTGTTCCAAATCCATCAATGCTGCTTCATAGTTCTTTTTTAAATCTTCGTCTTTTTTATATTCCGCTAATTGTTTTTGTAAAAAGAAATAATAAATACCTGCAAATAACAAAAAGGATAGTAATAGGACAGTAATATAAATAAGAGTTCCTCTTGAGATAGTTATATTCATGTCCCTGCACCTCCTCCACCTGGATTTATATTTTGTGCAGTACTTGCTATTTCAAATTGAATTGTAATTGTGAAGGTAAATAGATTCTGGCCTGTGGCTGAAAATGTTGTTGCCTGCCTTGACTGTGGAGTAAATGCTCCTAACCGCTGTTGTCCACCAAAGGTTTCCATACCTGCACCACTAATACTCCAAATTTCTTTCCAGCTTTTTTGCTGTTGTCCACCAAAGGTTTCCATACCTGCACCACCGCTTCCTTGAAAAGCGGACTGGGCATTATATAATGTTTCTAATGGCACAACCTGGACACTGGCTTCAGAAAAGAGAACCTGTTTGCATCTCAACACAACCCCTTCAGGCAAAGTTTGAGATGCTTTTTTTAGATTCTCTACAAAATTTTTTATAACTGTATCTGAGGTTGCCAATCCCATAATTCGGAATCCATTTGCTCGTGGGAATTGCTGTGGTTGTTGAGGTCCTTGACCTCGTGCCTGTGGTGCAGTGGCTCCTTCACTTCCCAAAACGCCGCCGCGTCTACCTCCCATTCCCAAAGCACCAGTAGCGATTCCAGCCCCCAATCCTCTTGAGCCAATTCCAGGGAATCCGGAAATAATTAATTGAGTTGGTTGTCCTGGTGGAGCGGTGACACCAGGAATATTTCTTCTCGCTACTGCAGGTTGACCTGCTTGAGGAGACCGAATAAGTACTGTTTCAATATTACTAAACCATATTCCATCTTTATCTGTGCGAGGTGGTCTTGCAGAAATGACTAATGCCATTTCGTCTAACCAGAATTTTCTTGAATTTACTCCCCTATCAAGTGCATCAACTTTCTTTTTCAAAATTTCAATTTCTGCTTTGGCTTCGGCTAATTTTTGCATTAATGGTGATTTAATAGTCGGATTTTGAGCCACCTCTGGGTCATACATCGCAACATAGCGACGGAGTTCATCAATCCTCTGTTTTACCGCTTTATTCTGTGCGGCACGTACAGGAATTACAGATGCCATAATAAGGGCAAGTGTGACCATTGATAGTGCCCAATAGATGGCTTGCTCCTTTCTCCGCCGCATTTCAAGAATACGAGGAGGAATAAGATTTACCTCAAGTGCTGTTGTTTCCCAATTTCGAAGAGCAAGTCCTAAAACCACACAACTTCTCTCAGGATGTTGTGCTATTGTTTGTGCGTCTGGACCAATTGCAATTCCACTCAAGGGTTGAGCAATTCTAACATCAATTCCGAGTGCACGCTGTAAAAATGGAACAATATTCCTAAGAGCGCAACCACCGCCACATAAGTAGACACGGGTTACCTGTCCACCACCAGGAAGTGAACGGAAATAAGAGAAGGAGCGTTGAATTTCATTAACTAGCCGATTTAAGACTCTTCCAATAGCATCTCCGCCCTTACCATCAATTTGTGGATTCCCTGTGGGAGCAAAACCTTTCTCACATTTTA
>DAOOVZ010000172.1:0-6141 GCA_035370665.1 Candidatus Hydrogenedens sp. | reverse complement strand
GAACCCTTTAACCTTTCGTAAACACCTGCATATTCCTTAGTTTCCCCTATATTAATTTTTACCTTTGTTCTTGAAGGGGTTTTCCATCCTTATATACCTTCTTTGAATTCAATTGTATAAATCCCCTCTGACATAGTTAACATCTTTCCAGAAGGGTACCATAACGCTCCTAATTCACTGACCTTCCATAAGGCACCCATATCATTTATCTCGGTGGGATGTAGAGTCACTGTTAGAAAAGCATTGTTTGTCTGTGCATAAGCATTAAAAGATAAATATAAAAGACCTGACAATAAAAGTATAAATAATCCTTTTTTCATCTCAAAAAGAACTCCATTTAATTTTTAAAAACTTTTATATAACATATTAAGTTTAGTCTAAAAAAATGTGTCATTTCAATTAACAATTTACATTTATTCATTATTTAACAAAATATTATGTTTTGTCAACATTTTATTTAGCAAATTAAAAATTATCTAATCTTTTATTTTTAAATCATTAAATCTTTTATAATATATCATAAAAAGGAAACCAACAATGAAAATGGACTTGAATATAAATCCTGAAGAAACAAAATTAAATCACTTTGACATATCAATCCGCAAAGAGACAATAAACACATTACTAAAACAATCGCAATTGAAAACATCAGATAAATCTTTAAAATTATTCAACCTCCATTGCCATAGTTTTTTTTCTTATAACGGTTATGGATTCTCTCCGACGGCTCTGGTATGGAAAGCGTTGCAAAACAATTTTTATGCAATTGGTCTGGTTGACTTTGATGTATTAGATGGCATAGATGAATTTTTTGAGACTTGCAACCTCTGCAAGATAAAAGGCTGTGCTGGATTTGAAACGCGTATAGCCGTTCCACAATTTGCTAAGCATGAAATCAATTCTCCCGGAGAACCGGGTATAAGTTATCATATCGGAATGGGTTTTACCTCACAGAAAGTTAAAAAGCCAGAAGTATTGCAAAAATTAAAAAAAGTAGCACAAAGCAGAGTGCAAACTATGGTTGAATTGGTAAACCGTTATTTATCTCCTCTTACGATTGATTATGCGACCGAAGTCCTTCCACTAACTCCGTCTGGAAACCCTACTGAAAGACACTTATGTATAGCCTATTACACAAAAAGTAAAACGATATTTCTTGATGAAAAAGATAGATTAAATTTTTGGTCAGAAAAATTAAAACTACCTATTAATGAAATTGAAAATACATTTCAAAATCAAGTTGAATTTCAAAATCTTATAAGAGCAAAACTCATGAAATCAGGTGGACCGGGCTATGTTCAACCCAAAGCAGAAAATTTCCCAACCCTTATTGAAGTCAATGAGTTTATTCTTTCCAATCATGCGATACCGACCTTTGCGTGGCTTGATGGTACCAGTTCTGGCGAACAAAATATTGAAGAACTTTTAAATACAATGATGTGTTCGGGTGTATATGCTGTTAACATCATACCTGACCGAAATTGGAATATTAAAAATCCAACGAAAAAGGAGGCATTACTGAAAAATCTGAACCAATTTGTTAATCTTGCCCGTGAATTGTATTTGCCGATATTTGTCGGCACTGAACTAAATGCACCGGGACAAAAATTTGTTGACGACTTTGACACCCCTGAATTGTTACCTTTTTATCAAACATTTTTAGAAGGTGTCCATATTGCTTATGCTCACACTATTCTTGAAAAAACAGCAAGAATGGGTTTCACAAGTCCCTGGGCACAAAACTATTTTGCAAATCGAAAAGAGCGTTACGAATTTTTTAAAGAAATGGGAGAACGATTAAGCCCTTTGTAAGATATATATAAGAAAACAAATTATTTAAAATACTTAAAATAGGATAAAACAGATTATGAGTTATAACCCAGCACCACAGCAAGGACAAAAGAAAAGAATTAGAAAAAGAAGTTTACTGCCCTGGCTTGTTGGTATCCTTTTCTGGTGTATTTTTTTATTATGGTATCAGTATACACCCAGTCAGGATACTATCGAATTCTTTTACTCCTGTGGACTATACCGTGCTAATGCACTAATACTTACCCTCATCCAACAAATCACACCACATTCTTTCGCCCTGTGGATTGCTCCTTCCTGTATTATACTGTTCTTAATAATATGGATTGCCAACTGGATTTATATTCGTAGAAAACTTCACAAATCCCATTTCTGGGGAATCTTCTGGCTAATTAAATGGTCATTTATTCTTAGCGGATTTTTACTTGTAGCATACCTATTCCTCTGGGGTGCAGGATACTACCGAAAACCTGTTGAAGCAAAATTAGACCTTGAAATTGTCAATCCAAAAGAAGATGAGATAAAACAAATCATGGAAGAACTTCTTATCATAATTACGGAAAACAATATCACGCGTGAAAATAGAAATCCAGACCAGAGTATTCAAGAAATATCAAAAACTATGTCGAAAATTGTATCCGAATGGGATAAGATACCCATCTATCTACCTGCTCAAATTCGTAAAACCCCACGCGGACTTCTTCTGTTCAATAGCACTTCGGGTATGTGTTTTCCGTTTACTTTAGAACCGCATGTGGACGGTGCTCTCCCTCCCTTTGCTCTTGTATCTACTGCGGCACATGAATTAGCCCATATTGCGGGTTTCTGCGGAGAAGCCGAAGCAAGTTTTGTAGGCTATGTAAGTGCATTAAACGCCGATGACCCCTTTGCCCGTTATTGCGTTGCTCTGGATATATACCAACGGTTTGCCTCTTTTCTTCCTGTTGAAGAATGCAAAAAGGCAATGGAGCAACTACCTACTGAAGCAAATCTGGACTTAAAAGAAGAACAAAAAGTTATCAATAAATATAGAGTAAAATGGTTCTCCAAAATATCGTGGAAAGTATATGACAAATATTTAAAATCGCAAGGTGTCAAGGAAGGGGTAAAAGATTACGGTAGAGCCGCAAACTTGTTAGTGGCAAGTATTAGAAAAGGCATTGTCCAACTACCAATCCAAAACATTCAACAGCCAATATCACCAAATATCGAAGAAACCCAGCCTGTCTCGCAGCAAGAGGATAATTCTGCTACCCAAGCCACACCACCAAATATAGAAGAAAATCTACCATCTAACGAGATAAATCCACAAAATATCGAAACAGAAGTAGACACCTCGAATAATCAAGAACCATAATATTTGACAATTCTAATTACGAATAGTAGTTTATTAAAATTGAAAATTTTCAATTTTTATCAATTTATATCGAATTTATGTAAGTAATTCTATATAATAAAACATGATTGCCTTTTTCATATAAAATATAAGGATTTCTTTATGCCTGTAAATCTTGCTGTTTTATTATCCGGTAGCGGGACAACTTTACAAAACCTAATTGACCGTATTAAAGAAGGAACACTGGACGCAAGAATACAAATCGTTATTTCATCTAAATCCACTGCGTATGGCTTACAACGAGCAAAGCAAAATCAAATTTCCACTGCTGTCATTCGTCCCAAAGATTTTCCCGATTTCCAATCATTCAATCAAGCACTCTGGAACAAAATTCGTGAATATCCAGTAGACCTTGTTGTTCTTGCAGGCTACCTTTCTCTTATTGAAGTTCCACCAGATTTTCACAATCGAATCATGAATATTCACCCTGCTTTAGTGCCTGCCTTTTGTGGCAAAGGGATGTATGGACACTATGTCCATGAAGCCGTTATAAAATCAGGCGTCAAAATCACAGGTTGCACAGTCCACTTTGTTGATGAACATTACGACCATGGTCCCATCATTCTTCAGGAGTCTGTGCCTGTCCTCGATGAGGATACACCAGAAACATTGGCAGAACGGGTTCAAGTGATGGAACGGAAACTATACCCACTCGCAATTCAATTATTTGCCGAAAACCGTCTCAAAGTTGAAGGCAATAAAGTTCGAATACTTCCACCAGAACAATCGAACAGCCTTGAAGGAGAAAAAAAATGAATACATTAAAAGGCACTATTCCTCTGTGCTTGCCTGATGGTACTCTCAACCCCGAAGCAATTCGTTGGGATAGTTATCTATTTGTCAATGCCGAATTGCATAAAAACTGGGGACGAAAAAAACAATGGATGTATTGGGCTGTCCTAAGTCCAAAAGGTGTTTTTTCAACCGTAATAGCAAATGTTGACTATATAAAATTAGGGTCTGTATTTTTTACCAGATTTGATGAATCTCCACATGTTGAAAAAGCAAAAGTTCAGTTCACAAAAAATAATTTGTATGTGCCACCTTCTCCTTATGAAAATGCCTATTTCAAAAATCCCGCTATGAACCTTGAATATATCGTTTATAAAGATAAAACCATATTAAAGGCAAAAACTGTTATTGAAAACAGTCCTTTTACAGCAGAAATAGAGATATATAGGGATAAAGATTTTCCCACCTTGAATGTTGTTATCCCCTGGTCAGCGAAGCGATTCCAATTTACATCAAAACAATTACCTTTCTCAGCAAAAGGAAGAATTCAATACAAAAATGAAACATTTGAATTTGATGAGAAAGAGACTTTTGCATGTCTTGATTATGGTTCAGGAAAATGGAAATATAAGACGGACTGGAACTGGGCTGCCGGCTATGGAAATGACAAAATTGGCAGAAAAGTAGCAATAAATTTAGGTGGTCTATGGACAGACGAAACAGGTCAAAATGAAAATGGTCTCTGGATTGAAAATAGGTTTTGTAAAATACATGAAGAGGTTAAATTCTCATGGGATTATAATAATCCATTAAATAATTGGAGCATTAAAACGAAGACATCCGATAATATTGACCTTACCTTAAAACCTTTTTATACCCGTCATGATTCCACAAACTTAATAGTATTAAAATCTCAAACCGTTCAGTGTTTTGGTGACTTTAGTGGAACTGTTAAATCGGAAAATGAAGTTATAGAAATAAATTCTCTTTTAGGCTGGGCAGAGGAACACCATGCACGCTGGTAACAAATCTCAAAATTCACCTATCATGTTTATCCCCTTTCTTTTCTATTGAGCCGTCTTAAATTATCTATGAGAAAAGAATTTTCTTACCGCAAAGGATACAAAAAAGAAGCACAAGGGTACGGCAAATCTTCTTTTGTTTAATCATTTAATTTTATGCATCTTGTGCCATAGTATATTCTGGAAAAACCCTTTCTTCGGGATACGCTTCTAAACCCATCTCACTTTTATCCAGCCCAAGATATTCCTCATTTGCATCCACTCGTAGCCCTAACAAAGACCTTATAACAAGCCAGGTAATCCCAGCACTACATAAAACAAATAAACCTACTGCCACGACACCAACAAACTGAACCAATAACAATTTCGTTCTCCCTCCATAGAAAAATCCCTTATCAACATCAAATAGTCCAACGGCTAAAGTTCCCCAAACCCCATTAACTAAATGCACAGAAGTAGCACCTACGGGGTCGTCTATCCTTATACGGTCAAAAAACAGGACACTTTCTACAACAATAAAACCTGCAATTCCACCAATGATAACACTGCCTAAAACACTTACATTATCACAAGGTGCTGTAATGGATACCAGACCTGCCAGAGAACCATTGATTATCATAGTTAGGTCAGGTTTACCCACCCGAAACCAAGCATATAGACAGGATACAACCGTCCCTACACTCGCTGCCATGGCTGTTGTTAAAGCAATATGGGCTATTTTTATTGGATTGGCTTCCATTGTGCTTCCCGGATCGAAACCAAACCATCCTAACCACAAGATTAAAGCACCTAATGTTGCTAATGCCATGTTATGCCCGGGAATAGGTGATATTTCACCCTTTTTGCCATATTTGCCAAGACGCGGTCCCAACAACCATGCCCAACCAAAGCAGACCAGCCCCCTACAGAATGAACCACCGTAGAACCTGCAAAATCCTTAAAACCAACGCCTAAAAAGGAACTAAGCCAGCCCCCACCCCATATCCAATGCCCTACCACAGGGTAAATAATAGATGAAATTATTACTGAGAAAAGTAGAAATGCAGAAAAACATATCCTCTCTGCAACAGCACCTGATATAATAGTCGCTGCTGTCCCTGCAAAAACTACCTGAAAGAAAAATTTTGCTTCCAGTGGAACACCTGCCCAATTTAATGAGCCATATACTCCCCTATAAAGGTT
>DAOOVZ010000171.1:3277-6234 GCA_035370665.1 Candidatus Hydrogenedens sp. | reverse complement strand
CTTACGCATCTCCATATCGTATAATTTTGCTTTCAACATTTGCAGGGCAGTGGCACGGTTTCGATGTTGCGAGCGTTCTATCTGGCATGTGACAACAAAGCCAGTAGGCAAGTGTGTTAATCGCACGGCTGAACTTGTTTTGTTTACCTTTTGTCCACCTGCACCACTTGAACGGAAAGTATCCATCTTAATGTCTTCTTCGCGTATATCTATTTTTATATCATCATCAACCTCTGAGAGCACTTCAATTGCTGTGAATGAGGTATGCCGCCTTTTATTGGCGTCAAAAGGAGATATTCGCACAAGCCTATGCACACCACTTTCTGATTTTAACATTCCGTAAGCATAAAGTCCTACGACACGGATTGTGGCACTTTTAATACCTGCTTCTTCACCCGGTTGATAATCAATCAATTCAACTTCAAATCCTTTCTCTTCACAATATCTGTTAATCATTCGGTAAAGCATTTGTGCCCAATCACAAGATTCAGTCCCACCTGCACCGGGATGAAAACTAACAATAGCAGGTTTAGTATCGCGTGGGTCCATGAACAGGCTCTTAATCTCTAATTGATGGACTTCGTGTTCCAATTTGTCTTTAAGTTGCTGTATCTCCTGCCGAAGAGATTCATCTCCTTCTTCTTCAGCCATAAGGACAAGTGTTTTGACTTCTTCCAATTCTTTATTTAATGCCTCTGGCGCTTCAATGGCAAGTTTCAAATTTTTTATTTCTTGTAAAATCTTATGGGCTTGTTCTGGATTATTCCAGAATTCAGGTGCTTCCATACTTTTTTCTAATCGTGAAATATGTTCCTGAACCCCTTCCACATTTAAACAATCCCGCAATTCAGATAGCCGTTGTTGTAAATTATCTATAGATTGTATTTCTAGTTCAAACATAAAATTCTAAACCCTTTTATAACCATTTTAGAAAATAGAAGAAGAACGGAAACGAAAAAAGCATGCCATCACATCGGTCAAGAACACCCCCATGTCCTGGGAAAATTCTTCCAGAATCTTTTATTCCAGCTTCTCGTTTCCATCGTGACTCTAATAAGTCACCAAATTGACTTAATATAGAAAGTATTATACCCCATTTCAGGTAGAAAATAATATTTTGCTCTGGCAAAGCCTGTGTAAATATCGTTTTGTGAAGAGCCCAGAGTATAAAAGTGCCCAGAACACAAAATATAACTCCGCCTATACTACCTTCCCATGTTTTTTTTGGACTGATTTCAGGTGCCAGAGCATGTTTACCAATAGTTCTGCCAACAAAAAATGCACCTGAATCACAAAGAACAACGGCAGTAATGAATAAGGTTATTAGTCCAGGTCCCGCAGAATTTCGATGGAGTATCAATAAATGTGCAGGTACCCAGCCGAAGTAAAACAAACCAAAAAAGGCATGAACGAATTTGCTTATAGAAGTAGTTCGATTTAAGGTATATAGGATACATAGAACTATAAAAGAGAAAATGAAAAACATATAAACAGTAATGAGTTTCTGGGAAAGTCCTGAAAGAATTGTGATGGGCACTAATACCATAGTTGTAAGACTTAATATATTCCAATTTACAGGTTCTACAATATGGAAATATTCCCAGGCAGCAATTGTCCCTAATGTGGTAATAAACAGTGCTAAAAGAATACGGAGGCATGGCAACCATATAAAAATCGCAACCAATAAAACTAAAATAGTTCCTGTAATTATGCGTTGAAACACAGGTCAATTACCTTTTTGATGAGTTCACTCGCTTTCTTCTAAACGGTTTCCGAAGCGTCGTTGTCTTTGCTGATATTTGATAATGGCTTCCCAGAGATGTTTTCTACGAAAATCGGGCCAGAGAACAGGTAAGAATACCATTTCAGCGTAAGAAAGTTGCCAAAGCATAAAATTGCTAATCCGTTGTTCCCCACTGGTACGTATTAAAAGGTCAACATCTGGAAACTCGGGGATATACAAATGCTGTCTGAATAACTCTTCATTAATTTGTTCTGTAATTATCTTACCCTTTTGCACTTTTTCTGCAATAAGTTTTGTAGAACGGACTATTTCCTGTCTGCCTCCATAATTCAAACCTACAATGACAGTCATATCACGGTTATCTTTCGTTTGTTCAAGGCAAAATTCAAGGTCATGCACCGCAACAGGAGGTAAATCCCGCCATTCGCCCATAAATAGCACACGAATACCATACTTCTTTATTTCTTCAATCTCTTTATAAACATACTTGCTAATCAACTGGAATAAGGTTTCTACTTCCGATTTGGGACGGGACCAATTCTCCGTAGAAAAGGCATATAAAGATAGACATGGAATTTCTAATTCGCGACATCCCTTTAATATTTCCCTGACTCCTTCTGTCCCTGCTTCATGCCCTTCTGTGGTTTTCTTCCTATTGAGTTTAGCCCAACGTCCATTCCCATCCATAATAACAGCGATATGGCTTGGTAGCCTATCCACATCAACTTCTGGGTTTAAGTCCAGGGGAAGTTTCCGCATTCGTAATGCCCTAAATTAATTTTTAATACACTAATAGTTACTGTTTGAACTTTTAGTGAATGGAAGAAATCGTCAGCCTTCCGTAATATCCTTTTCTTTAGCTTTTAATATTTGCTCAATCTTTTCGATTTGTTTATCTGTAAGTTTTTGAATCTCATCAGAAAAACGGTGGAAATCATCTTCTGTAATTTTACTATTCTTTTCCTCTTTTTTAAGTGTTTCGAGAATATGTCTACGGATATTACGAACTGCGACTCTAGCCTCTTCCGCCATTTTGTGAGCAACTTTAATAAGTTCCTTGCGGCGTTCTTCACTTAAAGGCGGAATAGGAATACGAATTAATCTACCATCGTTAGACGGCGTTACTCCCAATGGTGAAGCCATGATTGCTTTTTCCACTGCACCGATAAGTGATTTATCCCAGAGGTCAATCACAATAAGATGTGAATCGGGC
>DAOOVZ010000171.1:0-3267 GCA_035370665.1 Candidatus Hydrogenedens sp. | reverse complement strand
GGCACAGTTATATTTCCCAATTGGTTAATCTTCATCTTACTGCCATAAGCGTCAACATGCACCACATCTAAAATATTGGGAGTTGCCCTCCCTGTCCGAAATCCAGAGAGTTCCTGTTGCAGACTCTCTACACTCTTTTCCATCTTTTGTTCTGCTTCTTTAATAAGTGGATGTGACATAAGTTAATCTCCCTTTACTATGGTTCCAGTGGATTTTCCATACACCGCGTTAACAATGCAATTTTTTTCTAAGAATGAGAATACCAAAATTGGAATGCTCTTTTCACGGCAAATAGAAATGGCAGCGGCATCCATTACTTTTAAGTCTTGTGATAATACATCTTGATATGTTAGTTGAGAGAATTGTTTTGCGGAAGGCTCTTTTTCAGGGTCTGCTGAATAGATACCATCTACGCGTGTGGCTTTCATCAAAATTTCTGCGTCCATCTCACTGGCACGAAGTGCAGCGGCTGTATCGGTAGTAAGGAAGGGGCTACCTGTCCCCGCAGCAAATATAACTATGCGACCTTTTTCTAGATGTCGCAAGGCACGACGGCGAATATATGGTTCTGCAACAGGCCGCATCTCTATTGCACTAAGCACGCGTGTTTCAATATCTCGCTTTTCAAGTGCAGATTGTAAAGCCAGTGCATTAATCACAGTTGCAAGCATGCCCATATAATCCGCAGTGGCACGGTCTACACCCGAAGCCTTTGACCAATGGTTTCCGCGCAAGATATTGCCACCGCCTACTACTAATCCTATTTGGACACCTGTCTGATAAGCCGCGACAAGTTCGTCGCAGAGATGACTTAAAGCCTTTGAACCAAGATTCTCCCCATCGGAAGATAGGGCATTCCCACTAAGTTTCAATAAAACCCGCTTGTAGACAGGTGCACTCAATAACTTATTCCTCTTTTGATGATTTGGCTAATTCTGCTGCGACTTCTTCGGCAAAATTTGTCTGCTTTTTCTCAATTCCTTCACCGAGAACCCAACGAACAAATCGCCGAATTTGTATTTTCTCACCACATTTGGCAGTCAACTCTCCTAACAAATCCTTTATTTTCTTTCCTTCATGTTCAGGCTTTACTGAAACCTGTTCCAACAGGCATACCTCCTCATACCATTTATTCAATTTGCCCTCTGCGATTTTCTCACAAACATTTTGCGGTTTGCCTGTTTCAAGAGCCTGCTTTATATATAAATCCTTCTCATCTTTTAAAACCTCTTCTGGTATATCCTCTTTTGCTATCCATTTGGGCGCAAAAGAACAGATTTGAAGGCAAATATCCTTTACAAATGTTTGAAATTCTGAACCACGAGCCACAAAATCAGTTTCGGAATTTACTTCAACAAGCACGCCTATTTTGCCGCCTGTATGAATATAAGAAGCAAGGCATCCTTCCGCAGCAACACGATTTGCACGGGAAGCGGCTTTCATAATTCCATGTTCTCTCAGCCATTTTACTGCTTTTTCCATATCTCCACTACACTCCGTCAAAGCCTTTTTACAATCCATCATAGGTGCATTGGTCTGGTCTCTAAGTTGCTTTACATCACTTGCACTAATAGTCATTATTTCTCTCCTGTATTCTATAAATTATTAATTATTTTCAATTGCAGAGGTTTCGTGTTCAGAGGCTTCAGTTTCTTTAACTTCCTCAGAGGAACTATCTTCTTCATCAACCTCTTTTTCTTCAATATCTTCTTCTACTTCGGTTTCAATAGGTTTAGTCTCTTCATCAGTTACCCGTTTTACCCTTCGAGAAATGGGCTTCACTTTTGTCTGGGCGGTTGGTCCCTTCTCGCGAAGATTTTTGCCTTCAATTACAGCATCAGCAATTATTTTGCAATATAGAGATACCGCTCTGATAGCATCATCATTCCCGGGTATGGGTAACGAGACTGCATCCGGGTCAACATTCGTATCAACAATACCAATACAGGGAATACCCAGACGCGCTGCCTCACGCACAGCAATCTCCTCATGGTTTGTATCAATCACAAACACTATATCTGGAACTTCTGTCATATTTACAATACCACAGAGATTTTTCTCCAACTTCGCAATCTGTTTCCTTAATTGAATCCCTTCTTTTTTCCCATATTGGTCAATTTTACCTGTTTCTTCCAGTTCTTTCAAATGAAGTAATTCTGAAATACTACTACGAATGGTCTGGAAATTAGTAAGTGTTCCACCCAACCAACGACTGTTGACATAAAACATTCCACATCGCTCTGCTTCACGCTTTATGGCTTCCTGTGCTTGCCGTTTTGTGCCGACAAAAAGCACTTTGCCACCGATTGCCACAGTATTACGGACTAATGCATAAGCCTTATATAATTGCTTTAGTGTGTGTTTAAGGTCAATAATATAAATTCCGTTCTTTTCCCCATAGATGAAACGAGCCATCTTGGGATTCCAGCGATGGGTTTGATGACCGAAATGAGCACCGACTTCAAGTAATTCACGGGGGGTAACGATAGGCATAAAAAAATCCTTATTCTTTGGGTTAAATCCTCGGAGCCCGCTTAAACTCATAACATTGAGCACCCAAAAAAGGCGAGAGGCTCCTGTGTTTTTGTTTAATTATTATTGCTTATAAAAAGCAAAGAAAATCATACCAAAAAGGAGTAAGCAATATCAAATAAATAGGATAATATGACCTTACAATTAACGAAAATTCTACATACCTCTTAATTAGAGATATATCCTATCTCTTTTTATAACTAAGATTCCTGACTATAATAGCGATAACATAAACCTACTATACCTAATGATAATATTATCATTGATATTAACATAATGCCTATGTTCTCTGCCACTGGTAAGCCCATATTTGTATGAACAAGTAAGGAATAAGGACCTATATATTCAGGTGCAAAGTTGCCTGCCTCGTCTACGGCTGTCCCGGACAATATGTGTAACGCTACCTCGCCATTACCATCAAAGTCTCTCAGGATTATCTGATATTCCATATCCACATCAATTGATTTGCTTATACGCTCCACTATTACCGTAGCGGATACTTCTCCATTACGAACCAGTAGTTCTATATCGTTTGCTGTTAGATTGACTTCCTTTACGCCTCGATATATTACCTGATATATTACAGGCTCTCCTGTTGTCTGTACTGGCTCAGGACCAATAACCTCTATCTCTGGTGTTGTTATGTCTACCTCTAATTCACCTGAGGTCGTATCCCAGGAGATATTGCCACCTGTTTCCTCGACCTCTGCTACTACATCATATATCCCATTGGAC
>DAOOVZ010000170.1:0-6255 GCA_035370665.1 Candidatus Hydrogenedens sp. | reverse complement strand
AATCCCAATATTAGATGGGAGTCTTGTCTTTATTTTGACTATTGAATCCATAATGAAAAAACCATTAAGTATAAAGATGCAAGAGCGGATCCAACAAGTTGGGCTTATTATAATTTTATTACTATTCGTATTGGTCAGTTGGAATGACATTCGAAGGATACTTACCGATATCATCCCGTAAATGTTTTAGAATAAAAATCGAAAAAAGGTGTTAATATATGAGCGCAATTACATGTAAATTTGGAGGCACATCACTTGCAGATGCAGGTTGTATTAAAAGAGTAAGGGATATAGTCCTCTCTTCAAACAATCGAAGGTATATCGTGCCTTCTGCACCGGGGAAAAGAGAACCCAGTGATAAAAAAATAACAGACTTATTATATTTATGGTATAACATTGCTCATGAAGGATTAGATGCCTCAGAGCCAGAAAGGATAATCAGGAATAGATTTAACACAATAGTAAAAGAATTATCTCTGGAACTAGATATTAACTCGGAAATAGACGAGATAGTAAAGAATGCATCTGTTTTTGATACTCCTGATTACATGGCTTCAAGGGGCGAATATTTAAACGGTAAAATTATTGCTGAATATTTGAATGCAAAATTTGTAGACCCTACTAAATGTATCTTTTTTGATGAAATAGGTTTATTTGATACAAAAACATATAATATACTTGGAGAATATTTACAGGGTTCTGGGTTATTTGTGATTCCGGGTTTTTATGGTTCAATGCCAGATGGTTCTATAAAGACATTTCCCAGAGGTGGAAGTGATATAACAGGTGCTATTGTAGCCCGAGCGACTAAATCAGTAGTTTATGAGAACTGGACAGATGTAGATGGTTTTTGTATGGCTGACCCAAAGATTGTGCCCAATGCCAAAAGAATAGAGGAAGTAACTTATCAAGAACTTACAGAACTTTCTTATATGGGTGCAACAGTGCTACATGATGAATCCATATTCCCTGTTTTTGAGCCCGGGATTCCAATACATATTAAAAATACAAATCAGCCTGATAATCCGGGGACCCTTATTGTAAAAAGTAGAGTGCCAAAAGGTCCTGTTTGCGGTATTGCAGGACTTGGTGATTTTAGCATGATAAACATTGAAAAGATTTTTATGAACAAAGAGAAGGGATTTGGACTAAAAGTGCTGTCTGTGCTTGATGAATTTGATGTTCGCTGGGAGCATATACCCACAGGTATTGACACTATGTCCATCATTATTCGAAATAATGAATTAGGGAATAAAGGACCTCTTATAATTGATGCTATAAAAAAGAGATGCGATACGGAAGATGTTAACCTCACAAAAGGTCTTGCTATGATTGCAACTGTTGGAATGGGCATGAATCATCATATTGGGGTAGCAGCAAGGCTATGCACTGCACTTGCAAACGCAAATGTAAATATCCATGTTATTGACCAGGGCTCATCAGAAATGAATATACTTGTTGGGGTTGATGAATCGGACCTTCACAAAGCCATCAGGGCTATCTATGAAGCCTTTGAAAATGGGCTTTAAATACAGAATACTTAACATAAATTTAATTTTTTAACAATGATTTAAGGTGTTTCTTATGCGTGGGACTAAAATTGTTTGCACAATGGGACCTGCTACAGAAAATGCAAAAATGATTGAGTCATTGATACTTTCTGGAATGAATGTAGCAAGACTCAACCTTTCTCATGGAACTCATGATAACCACAAAGAAATGTTCAACAATATTAGAACTATCAGCGATAAACTGAATAAGAATATTGCAATTATGTTTGATTTGCAGGGACCTAAAATTAGAACAGGGTTCCTTGAAAATCACCAGTCCATTGAATTGGTTCGTGGGGAATATATAACAATAACAGCAAGACCAACTATAGGAAATTCAAAAGTCATTTCAACGGATTACTCTCAATTGCCAGAAGAGGTAAAAGTAGGCAATCGAATTTTGCTAGCCGATGGGACTCTGGAATTAAGGGTAGTGGAGATTCAACCACCGGATATTAAATGCGAAATAATTAGGGGCGGCATACTTGGCGAACGGAAGGGAATGAACCTTCCTGAGATTCCGATTAAACTTCCATCTATGACAGAAAAGGACTGGAACGATTTGGACTTTGGCATTAGTTTAGGTGCAGATTATATTGCACTATCTTTCGTAAGGTCACCTGAAGATGTAATTCAAATAAAGAAACGGTTAAAAGAGAAAAATAGTCTGGCAAAAGTCATATCGAAAATTGAGCGACCTGAAGCCTTGCGTTGCATAGACGAAATTATTGGAGTATCAGATGGGTTATTAATAGCCCGTGGAGACCTTGCCGTTGAAACGACTCTTGAAGAAGTGCCATTAGTTCAGAAGAGATTAATCCACAAATGTAACCTTGCAGGAATACCCGTGATTACAGCAACACAAATGCTTGAATCCATGACGGAGCAACCTATCCCAACACGTGCTGAAATAACAGATGTCGCTAATGCTGTTCTTGATGGGACAGACGCAGTTATGTTATCTGCTGAAACAGCCACTGGTAAAAATCCTATACCCTCGGTTGAAGTAATGGCTAAAATTATTCAATGTATAGAAAAAGACCAGAAATATTTTGACTGTCCTTTTGATGAAATGTGTAAATTCCCTTCCCTAAGAAAAGAAGAGGAAAAGAGTCAGTGTAAAATAGAAGACAGTGCCCTTGCATTAGGAAAGGCAGTAAAACAATTAGTGATGGCTTTAAATATCAAGGCAATCGCATGTTTTACTTATTCTGGCTATTCGGCAATGGCTATTTCAAATTCTCGTCCCAAAGTGCCTATTTATGCACTCACTCCCAATGAATATGTAGCAAAACAATGTTCACTTTATTGGGGAGTCCAAGCGATAAAATTACCTGAGGTGCAATCTATTGAAGACATGCTTCTCACAGTGGAAAATACCTTAATTGAAAATAGTTTAGTTAAACGCGGTGATATAGTTGTTATTGTAGCAGGCTATCCTCTGGCAGTCGCATGTCCAACTAATTTAATTAAAGTGCATGTCATCTAGCTAAATATGAACAGTAAAGAAAATAATGATTGGTATTTAGAAGCCTTTGGAAAATGGTATCCCATTGTATATCATCATAGAGACGCAAAAGAGGCAGAAAAACAAATAAATTTTATTTGCTCTGAATTAAAGTTAAAGAAAAATAGTAAAGTGTTGGACTTATGTTGTGGCTATGGTAGACATTTAAGTTTTCTAAAGCAGAGGATACCCTTTACAGTTGGTGCTGATTTATCTGTTGATTTATTAGAGCAGGCAAAGAATTTATTTTTAAATGAAATTTATCTTGTCAGATGTGATGTTCGATTTTTACCTTTTCAATCAAATACTTTTGATGTAGTTTTAAATCTATTTACAAGTTTTGGATACTTTGAGGATGACAACGAAAATATTCAGCAGATTCAACAAGTGTCATCAATTTTGAAATCTGGCGGATATTTTTTTCTTGATTATTTAAATCCTATACAAGCACAAAAGATAAAAATGCTCTATACAACAAGAAAGGTGGAGGATTATACCATTGATGAAACTCGTTGGTATGAGCATACTTCAAAATTATTGAAAAAGAAGGTCGAGGTTTATAATGAAAATAAACAATTGATGACCTCGTATACAGAAAGTATTAAAATATATTTAGTAGAAGAAATAACAGAAATATTTTCAAAGCAACAATTATCAATCCTAAAAATCTATGGTAATTATCAAAAGGAAAATTTTTCGAATGAAAGTTCAAGGATAATTATTATAAGTAAAAAAAAATGAATAAACTTTATCAAGATTTTTTATTATCTCGAGATGAATTAAGACAATTCTATCCATGGTTGCCGATTGATAGTGTAGAGAAACTAACTTCAAATATAAATGTGTCAACTTCATTGAATATCATCTCAGGACAGCAGCCTGCTATTTTTGGTGGTCCATTATACACAATTTATAAAATAATCACTCTAATAAAATTATCCCAACATTTAGGAAAAAATAGTGGAAAAGAGGTAAAACCTATTTTTTGGGTTCATTCCTGGGACCATGACTGGCAAGAAGCATGCTCAGTAAGTTTTCTGACTTATGACTATGAAACTTTTCGTTTTGTATATGAACCTGAAGAGACAGAAAAAGGAAAACCATTATACAAACTTGAATTAAATAGAAATATTTTTACAGAACAAATACCAGAAATATTTAAGCGTATAAAGGGTTCGGAATATTCCTCATTCTGGGAAAAATTTCTCATTTCTTCATTATCAAGTAGTAAAAACCTGTCAGATTGGTCTACTGCTATTCTCAAAGAAGAAATTAAGGATGAAAATTTATTTTGGTTTGAACCTCATAAAAATAATGATTTTAAGGTTCTACAAAATCTTATCGAAATTGCAATAGAAAATCATCAGAATCTTATCAATGAGTTTAATAAAACGAGTGATTTGCTAAAAAAGATGGGTTATAAACTTCAGGTTCACAAATCGTTAGAAAATGCTTTCTTCTTTCTTGATGAAAATAATTATAGAAGTAGAATAAATTTTGTGAATGGTGTGTTTATATCTGAGAGGTCAGGGAAAGAATATAGTAATGATGAATTGAAACATATATTGAAATATGAGCCAGAGCGATTTTCACCTAATCTCATTTTCCGGTGCATTTATCAACAGATAATATTTCCATGTATTATATATGTAGGTGGTCCAGCAGAAATTGCGTACTGGGCACAACTGAAGGATTTGTTTTCATTTCTAAAATTGCAAATGCCAGTTATATTTCCCAGAAAACGATTTGCTGTAGTGCCAATGAAAATAGGCAAATGGATGTCTGAAATGAATATAGGATTAAAGGATATTCCGAAATTATATAGACAAAAAACGGAGAATCTATCTTATTCAATTTCAATGGGAGAAAAAGAAAAAATAGAAAATGCCAGAGAAAAGTATAAGAAGGCTACTGAAATATTTCTGAAAGAATTAACAACAATTTTCAATATTGATAATAGTTTTTTTGATAAGCAAGGTAAAACATTTTTATCGCGGATTGAAAATGAAACACAAAAATTAATTGAAACAATTATTAAAATGCAATCACTTAAAAATGAACAGTTTCAAAAACATCTTTCTTCAATTTTAAGAACAATTTTACCTGATGGGATTGAACAGGAGAGGGTATTTTCTCCCCTTTGCTTCATTTCAGAGTTTGGTGACAATTTTATTAAAAAAATTGCAATGAAAATGGATATTACTAATTTTGACATAGAGGTTGTTGAATTATGATAGATATACTTGCATTTGGTGCACATCCCGACGATATAGAATTAGGAATAGGTGGTATCTTGGCAAAATTGGCAAGCAGTGGATTCAAGGTTGGCATGATTGACCTGACGAAAGGTGAAATGGCTTCTCGTGGTACGGTTGAGGAAAGGCAGATAGAAGCAGAAAATGCAAGTGGTATTTTAGGCGTTTCAATAAGAGAAAATCTGGGCTTGAAGGATTCACAAATACAACTTGTATGGGAACAAAAAATAGCAGTCATTCAAGCGATAAGAAAGCACCGTCCACGAATAATACTTGCAACAATGAGTGAGGATAAGCACCCTGACCATCATAACGCACATTATTTAGTCCGCGAAGCAAATTATCTTTCTGGACTACATAAAATTGAGACAGAACAAGAACCTTATCGCTGTCAAACAATATTATATTATTACCCTTATTATGAAATTCATACACCAACTTTTGTAATTGATATTTCCAACTATTTTGAGAAAAAGATGCAATCCTTACAGGCACATCGCTCCCAATTTTTCAATCCTGATTATTCAGGACCTCAAACTTTTATATCCTCTGAAAAGTTCTGGGACAACATTCGGAACCGCTGTGCTTACTGGGGTAGTAAAATAAATGTATTATATGGAGAGACAATATATACGACTGAACCAACAAAATTAGAGTTAGATTGTTTATTGAAATATTATGAGAAAGAATAAGAACAAATTAAAAATTGGAATTAGTTGTCATGCCTCTACTGGTGGAAGTGGTGTGGTTGCAACTGAATTAGGTTTAGCCCTTGCTAAAAGAGGGCATGAAGTTCATTTCGTTGTTGAAGATATTCCTTTTCGTTTGAAAAAGAACTACGATAGGGTTTTTTGTCATCTCGTTGAGCCTGTAAATTATCCCGTTCTAAATCAGCCCCCTTACTTTTTAACAATGGCTTCACAAATAGCAGATGTGGTTGAAC
>DAOOVZ010000169.1:0-6302 GCA_035370665.1 Candidatus Hydrogenedens sp. | reverse complement strand
AAAACTTCTTCGTGTTCTGCAGAATGGCGAAATTCGTCCTGTGGGTTCAAATATGATACAAAGGGTAAATGTCCGCATCATTTCGGCTACTAACAAAAATTTGCAGGATGCCGTAGAAAATAGGACTTTCCGCGATGATTTATTTTATCGCCTTAATGTAATCCAGATACGGATACCACCACTGCGAGAACGAATCGATGCACTGCCGACACTTATTCAACACTTCATTGCAAGATACAACCATCGCTTTGGGAAAAACATTCAAGGTATAGACAATACTGCTCTTGCTGCATTGAGGAGTTATCCTTATCCAGGTAATGTTCGCGAACTGGAAAGTATCATCGCACATGCAGTCATTATGGCAGAGGATTCAATGATTCATTTTCAAGACCTACCCGAAAATATACAACAGGAAAAGTTACGGATACTTGCCCTGCCTAATGAGAAAAATAATGGCTTATTACCACTTGCAGAAGTAGAAGCATCTCATATACGCCATGTGCTTGAAAAGATGAACTACAATCAATCAGAGGCAGCAAAAATTTTGGGCATCTCTCGTTCTACCCTCTGGCGTAAAATGAAAGAATACAATATCCCAATTAATAAATAAAACTGTTTTTCTCAATATCAAAAGAACAAGACTGTCTAATAAGTCTTACTTTATACAAAAGAGAATTTTAACTTTTCCTTCGTATCTTTGCGTAAAATAATAAAGTTCAGTTAAATGGTCTCGCAAAGATACAAAGCCGCAAAGATGTAATTGTGATACTTATTTCAAATGGTTATCTATTATAATAAAGCACTAAACATATTTTTCAGATGTATATTATCGTTAATACATTTAAAAATTACCTTTCTTTTGAGCAACAAAAAACCTGACTATTTCAAATCTAACTCTAATATTTTTTATAATCATTAAAAATTCTATTACAAGGGAAGTAGTCAGATGTCAGAACAGATATTAGAACAATTGACCGCTATGAGCCGTTTTTTAGGGCGACCTGAACATCATCTTGCTATTCTCGGTGAAGGGAATACCTCTGCAAGACTTGACAATGAGCACTTTTATATAAAGGCATCAGGGACAACATTACAAGATATTCAGAGTGGTGATTTTCTCTGTGTTCAGTCCAAACCCGTTTTAGCCTTGCTTGAAAATTCTTCCGCAACTGACCAGGATGTTCTTGAAACCTTACAAAAAGCGAAGGTAGATACATCAGATAAGCGAATGCCGTCTGTGGAAACAATACTTCATGCAGTTTTATACCAGTATTCGGAGTATCATTTTATTGGACATACACATCCTGTATTTGTCAATTCGATTTTATGTTCGCAAAAGGCAGAAGAGTATATTCAAGGAAGGACCTGCCCTGACCATATTGTTGTAGTGGGCAGGAAATCAGTTTTTGTGCCTTATGTAGACCCGGGACTTATGTTAGCACGCACAGTTAAAAATAAAATGGAAGAGTTCATTGCACAAGAGGGATATTTACCTCGTGCTATTTTTATGGAAAATCATGGAGTTATCGCTATGGGACCGACCCCGGGTAAGGTTCAGGCAATAACGCTTATGGCAGAGAAATGCGCTCAAATCGTTTTGGGAACCGCAATATGCGGTGGACCCAGATTTTTATCGGAAGAGTCTGTCCGAAGGATTGATTCGCGTCCTGACGAACATTATCGTCAAAAAATGCTTTAACCTATACAGTTTAAGGAGTATTTTTTATGAATAATAAACTAAATAAATTTCGTAATGTTGAACATCCCCTTCCAGAACAATATTATGCGTGGCATGTATTTGGTTCTGGACTGGAAAATGTCGGTAAGGATGGGAAGCCTGTTTTATTGCCACTGCGAGAACCTAATGATAATGAGATATTGGTTCGAGTTGATGCTTTGGGGATATGTTTATCGGATATTAAAGTCATAAATTTAGGTAGCAATCATCCACGCATACGCGGTAGAGATTTGCAGAAAGAACCTATTGTCCTCGGTCATGAATGTTCGGTAACAGTTGTTAAAGCAGGTAAGCGGTGGAAGGATAATTTTAAGAAGGGAGACCGTTTTATTGTTCAGGCAGACATTTATTATAACGGTGTAGGCTATGCCTTTGGGTATCTTATCCCCGGTGGTATGGAACAATACACCTATTTAGATGAGCGAGTCCTTGCGGGAGATGATGGCTGTTATCTATTACCTGTGCAACCAACAACGGGATATAGTGCTGCGGCATTAGCAGAACCATGGGCTTGTGTAGAAATGTCATATCGTTTGAAAGATAGAATCTATCCCGAGTCTGAAACTCCATGGTATATCACATCACAACCTGACCCAAAAATAATCCAAGAATTCCCTCGAATAAAGATTTTCGCACCTGAACAATTTCCACAAGAGGGACAAACTTCGCAGGACATTATTATAGATGTAGTCAACCCGCAAACTGTCGAAGCATGGCTAAAGTATTTGTCGCCGCATGGCACAATGTATTTATTGGGTGATGCCAAAGAAATGACAAATGATTATATTTCTCTGGATGTGGGTTCGGTGCATTATGAATATAAGCGAATCATTGGTGGAGGTAAAACATTAGAGGAGATTAGAGAACGGAATCAACGCTCTGATTTGTTGCCCGGCGGAACAGCCTTGTTTATTGGTGCAGGTGGACCTATGGGACAGATGCATGTTCAAAGGGCATTGGAAAAAGAAGATGGACCTAAACGCGTCGTAGTTACCGATTTAGATGCAGGAAGATTAGAACATTTGAAACTCAGGTCATCTGAATTGCTAAATAAGCGAGATGTGGAACTTATTACTGTTTGTAATAAAGACTTTGCTAATGTAGAGGATTTGAACAGACATCTGAACGAACTTGCACCAGGGGGATATTCCGATGTGGTGCTCCTTGCACCTGTCCCCACTTTAGCGACACAAGCCGTTGATTTTTCGGCACCAGGAGGTTTTGTAAATCTCTTTGCCGGTTTGGCAATCGGAACAATTGCAAAAATATCACTGAAAAAAATATGCGAAGGTATTAAAATTATTGGTTGTAGTGGTAGTCGAATTTCGGATTTGCAACATGTATTACAATCGGTAGAAGCAGGCAAACGCGATACTAATCGTAGTGTTGCGGCGATAGGTGGTTTGTTTGCTACTTATGACGGACTGAAAGCCGTTAAGGAAGCCCGTTTCCCAGGAAAAGTAGTTTTGTATCCACAAATTTTAGATTTACCGTTAACCCCATTAGATAAAATTCAGGAATTATTACCTGAGGTTGGAAAATACCTTTCCCGTGATGGGACATGGACAAAGGAAGCAGAAGAAGCGTTGCTAGAAAGGTTTCTACTATGGAACGATTAAAAGGAAGAAAAGCAATTGTAACAGGAGCAGCACAGGGTTTAGGTGAAGCCCTTTTAGAACGAATTGCCAGAGAAGGTGCAGACGCAATAGGCTGGGATGTGAACATTGAAAGAATGACTGCAACCGCAAAACGAATTTCAGATGAAACAGGGAAAAAAATTCTTCCTGCAAAGGTAGACATTACAGACGCCGAAGCCGTGCGAAAGACAGTGGAAGAGGCAGTAACTTTATTAGGTGGGCTTGACTTGATAATATGCAATGCAGGCATTCTTATATCTGGCGATTCCATCAATTTTGATGTTTCTGCATGGAGAAAGGTAATAGAAGTAGACCTGGTCGGCTATTTTATTTGTGCACGCGAAGCAATTCGTGTAATGTTGCCTAATAAGTACGGGACCGTTATACAAATCAATTCCAAATCAGGTAAGAAAGGGAGTTTTAAAAATTCTGCGTATGCTGCTGCCAAATTTGGAGGTATCGGTGTAACCCAGAGTTTAGCATTAGAATTTGCTGAACATGGAATCCGAGTCAATGCAGTGTGTCCAGGTAACTTATTAGATTCTCCTCTATGGACAGAGAGTCTGTTCAAACAATATGCAAAAAATCAAGGTATTACAGAAGAGGAAGTGCGTAGAAAATACATTGACCAGGTGCCAATGAGGCGTCCATGCCGATATGAAGATGTTGCCAATGTTGTGGTCTTTTTAGCAAGTGATGAAGCAAATTACATGACAGGACAGGCAATCAATGTCACCGGTGGACAAGAAATGAGATAAAACATTTTTTATTTACCCCTTATATAAAGTTATAATATTTTTACTTTCCTTTATGAGAAACATAATTTCTATTAACAAGGAGCGAATAAATGAAGAACATCTATTTTTTAACTCTATTTCTTTTAGGAACACTAATTTTTTCCTTATGTTTTCCTCTGTATGCTAAAGAGAATAAGGAGGACATGCTTTATGTGGGTTGTGCAAAAAGGATTATTACGCCTGACCCGTTACTACCTGTTTCAGGAGGTGTAGGTGAAGCCTCGCCTGCGGAAAAGAAGTTAGGGGACCTATCTGCTCGTGCTATGGTGATGAAAAAAGGTGATGTCTGTATGGCTATTTTAAGCATGGATTTTTTAGGTTGGTCTTCTCCATTAGCGGATAAAATCCGGGCACAAGTGCAACAAATACCACCAGAAAATATTATTGTAGGTGTTACACACACTCATAGTGCTCCTGAAACTTACGGATTTACAGATGAAAAAGGTAATTTCACCGCAGACCTGAAATATCTCGACTGGGTATGCCAAAAAGCAGCAGAAGCCATTAATGAAGCCTACCAGAACCTTAAACCTGCTTATCTGAAAATCGCCACAAAAGAAGCAAAAGGGAAAATCGCATATAACTACTATGCAGAAGAACTATACGACCCGCGTTGTAGTGTTTTACAGGCAGTATCCGCAGAGAAGAAATCAGAAGGTAAACCTATTGTTACCCTCGTTAATTATGCAATCCACCCGGAGGTAATCGGCGATAGTCAAAAAACATTATCACCCGATTTATGTGGTCCCTTATATGACCGTATCGAATCGAAAACCGGTGGAATGGCGATATTTATGAATAGTGCACAGGGTGGAATGGTAACCGCGGATTGTCGGGGTCCTAACGGTGATATTCAGACCTGGGATGAATGTGTCCGCATCGGTGAACTATTAGCCGATGAAGCCTTGAGAATCGTCTCTGATGCACCTCTACAAAAAAATCCTACTCTGTATTGCAACTCTACAATTGTAGAATTTCCTCTCAATTCACCCATATTAAAAATGGCATTAAAAAATTCACCAATTAAATATCCAATCTCTGAGAAAGGAACAATTTCTACACGAATTAATCTGGTGAATATTGGAACGGCACAAATTGTTACAATCCCCGGTGAGGCTCTGCCAAATATTGGATATTACCTCAAACGGAATATGCCTACTCAACATCCATTCTTATTCGGTTTAACAAATGACGCCTTTGGATACATACTTACAAAAGTGGATTGGAACAGTTTTAAGCGATACAGATATATTTCGCAAACAGGATTGGGAGAGATGACGGGGGAAATTCTCATAGACTCTATATTAAAATTGGTCAATCAATCCCCAAAACCTGACCCTATAGAGAAAATTACCGAAGGAAATAAAAAATAAAATATACATAAAAATCTTATTGCAGGATTTGCACTAATCCTAAAATAATGCACTGTCTTATTGATGAATCCTGTAATAAGCAATTTTTTGTCGCTGGACGGAAATAAATTAATAGAAATGTTTAATATTTATAATAGCCAATATTAAATATATAAATCACAACTTCGTATAATAAAATATATGACCATTTTTAGTGAAAGGCAAAAATGGTTTCAAGGATAAAACCAAACAAAGAGTCCCGACTTGCAATTAGAAACTTAACTTTGTCCCTTAATAATTATCTATAATGAAATATCTGCAAGAGGAATTAATTTTATGATACGAATGAAAATTGTTTTTATTATCATAGTCGGATTAATGCCGATATTTACTTTTGCTTCTGAGAATAATAATTTGCAGATTCCGAAATCGGTTATGGAAACAGGCAGCCTTTCTATTTTTGAATTTGGTGCTGTAGGAGATGGAAAGACAGCAAACACTTCATATATCCAGAAAGCCATTGATACGGTTTCTAACGCAGGTGGTGGAACTATAATTATACCAGCAGGGAAATATCTTACCGGGACTATTCAGTTAAAGGATAATGTATTTTTATATCTAACTCCTGGAAGTGTTCTCATAGGAAGCACAAATATTGAGGATTATCCTGAATTAAAAGTATCTTATCGTTCCTACACAGATAATTATTCTCAGCGCACACTTATCTTTGCTGAAAAGCAACAAAACATTGGGATTTTTGGTTATGGAAAAATTTATG
>DAOOVZ010000168.1:0-6304 GCA_035370665.1 Candidatus Hydrogenedens sp. | reverse complement strand
ATACACTTTAATTTTAACATCTTTCTCACTAGTGGATTAAAATAGATAATCACCTAAAATAAATACATAATTTTTGCATAGATATATAATATAATTGACAATAAGAAAGAATTCTATTGAAGTTTTTCGGAAAACAAAATTAAAGGAACAAATTATGAAAATTTCAAGCAAAACCTATCTTACCATTCTCACAGTTGTTCTCTCGACCATTTGTTTAAATGCGTTCTCATCTTTATCTCAAAGCCCCGATTTTAAGTCTGTCTGGCAACTTGGAACTCCTATTACAATTGTTTCTGAACAGGACAAAATAACCAGGTATACTGTTGAACTACCTCCCTTCAAAAAAAGAACAGGATATGGTTCTGGTAATGAAATTCCAGGCAAGGTTGGATACGCCTACTCCTGCGGGTTGGAACGAATATCTTGCTATTGAAATTAATGGCACCCTTCTTAATCAGAAAGTGATTGTGTCCGATTACACGAGCGGATACTATCGTTTGATAAACCGTGTTGAACCTCTAAAAACTACACTTGGACAAATCAATTGGTGGAAAGAAATAGGTGAATTTCCATGCCTTCTAACATTTTTCAGCAATGGCAAAGAATTAGACAAAAGAATCATTAACTATAAAGAGGAAGGTTTCTGGTACCTATTAGATATATCTGATGTAGCAAATTTTGTCGAAATAGGTGCAGATGAAAGAATTGAGAAATCAGAAAAGAATACCATTACCTTTATTAATACTTATTTGAATAATTATGCTCCCGGTAAATCTATTAACATGATAATTGAAAATTTAGAGATAGGCTATTTACCCAGAGCAGAAGTAGGTAAATATGCAAAACAAGAATTAGAAAAATATGGCGATGTAAAAGCAAAAGAACAGGTCAAAAGAGACATTTATGATGTAACTATAGGTGAAACTGGTGAAATTGAAATCTTGATAGGTGTAGCAAAATACAAATTTACAAGTTCTTATTCTTGTGCAGGTGAAAAAATTGGTTTTAACTCCTTTAATGCAAAAAATGGCGAAAATCGGTGGAGTGTAAGTATAAATAAAGTCGCCGACTCTACATTTGAGGTGTTAGGTGAAGGTAGTGAATATACTGTGAAAAAGACTATAGAAATATTAGACGACAAAATTAAAGTTAAAGAAAATATCAAAAACAAAAAAGATGAACCTATTGGCGTAATTATTAATCATGAAACCATGTTAACAGACTTGCCTCAGCGTTGGTGGCTTGCAGGAGTAGATAATATAGAATTGCTGGAAGGGATTGCAGAAAATCCAACTTTTTTCATTACTTCCGATAGCACAGGTCTTGGGTTTGTAGCAGAGGACAATTTATTACGGGCACAGGGAGAATTGGTAAAACGAAACAATGTGATTCAGTATTCAACAAGGCATTTCGGATTAGACCAAAACAAGGATTACACATTTGAATTTTCTCTTTACCCTTCTTTGTCCACAGAATATTTCTCTTTTATTAATAAAGTTCGCAATGATTGGAATGTGAATCATACAATTCTTGGTCCATTTGCCTTCTCTGAGGAAGTAATACCTGAGAGGCAAATCAAGATATATGCTGTGGGTCCATGGTTCGATTATTACACCATTAATCCTGCAACAGGTAAAACCTATACCTGGGAAGAATATGAGAACAATGTAAAACCCATTATTGAAAAAATCAAATCGCAACAAGCAGATGCAATATTGTTAGGTAAGGTAGAGACAAATTTATACTCTCTGAACAAAAAGGATATTGAGGGGGGAGAGATTCTACCAGGTGGTTCTGCTGATAGAAGTGGAAAATACGGATTGACACTTAATAGTGAGCAGAGTGAGGTTCTAAAGAAAAGTATTCCTGAATGGTTAGATTCTATCCTCCAAACAGAGGAGGGCAATGTGATTGTAGATAATTATTACCTTTCCACACCTGATTCAATAAATCTTCTCCTATACTTAAAAGAAGGCAATTACAGGTTTAAGCATTTTATAAAACAAATTGACTTTCTTATGGATAAAGTAGGCTTTGGCGGTGTATATATTGACCAGTTCACATTGACCTGGGGTAAACTTGGTCGTCCTGATAGACAAACTTATGAACAGTGGGACGGCTTTACGGTGGATATTGATGAGACAACTGGAAAAATTACAAGAAAATATACTGACTGTGGTTTTATTGGTGCTACTGCCAGAGGAGAGGTTTTAAAACATATTACTTATAAAGGAGGTATTGCCGTTGTGAATACTTTCCCAACTGCTAAAGAGGAACAAAATCTGCCCAATGTTTTCCGTTTTGCAGAGTTTGAGAGTGACCCTGTCAATCCTCTTACCTTTATGGACAAGAAACCACCAAACACAATTCAGTGTGCAAAGGGGCATCTTTCCACACCCATTATTCTCGGAATTCGACCTGTTAGATTTGGAGAAGAAGGAAAGACAAAATGTGCCGAAATTATCATTAAATCTGTTATAACTGCCCTGCGAAATGGCTCACTTTACTACTATTACGAGAGCGTTATACCGAAAGAGACCAATGGCAAATATGGACCTGTCAATCACATGTTTCCATTCACACCGGTAGAAATCAACGAAGGCTATTTGATTGGGAAAGAGCGAGTTATTACATGTGTCTCAAAAACATTTCATTGGGAAAAAGAACCAAAGATTTATTTATTTGACTTGAAAGGACGAGAGATACCGCATAACTCTAAAGTTACTGAAAATAGTGGAGTATGGGAAGTTAATATTAATCTTAACGACTGGAACGAAATTGCTGTGATTGAATAAAGTCTATAAAAACAAGACTTACTAAAATAAAACTTTCAGATGTATTAATATAAATAGATTATCAATCCTTTTGCTTTTACTTAAATAAAAAGAGAAAGATTATATATGTTATGGAAAAATATACTTCTTTAAGAATTTTTTGGATGTAAAGTATATTATACTTTGACCCTAAACTTATTAGAGAACTATTGATGAACCGCACTTTTAATGGATAGATAAAATGGTTATAAAAGAAAAAAATTAAATAATTGTCAGGGAGCAGTAAGCAGTAAGTTTTAAAGACACAGACAGGAATGTCTATGCTACAGTAAGAATATAAAATCAAATATCTTGTTTATATATTTACAGATTTTTCTATTGGCAAATTTTGCGTTTTACACGGTACCTTGTCGGTAAAATTCTTTGATTATAACCAGACCTTTGATAAAACCTTTTATGTTTTGGTTACTATGGCAATAGAAAATTAAAATTGGGGCTATATAAAAAGTCAAATTGAGCCAATTTCGGTGGTTCATGAACTTATAAAAGTAGTTTGAAACAATCACATATTAATATAAATAGCCATTGTTTTCCGTGTAAATTTAACAAAAAAGGACAGATATGATTTAAAATAATAAATATGTTTGTTGGTTTTGATAAGATATAATAATAAACAATATAAACAGAGGAGGTTTAAATTATGGCAGAACATTTTTCTGAGGTGAAGAAACCAATCGCTTATGAAGGTCCCGATTCCAAAAATCCGCTTGCCTTCAAATATTACAATCCAAAAGAGAAGGTATTGGGCAAGACAATGGCACAACATCTTCGTTTTGCAGTATGCTATTGGCATACTTTTCGTGGCACGGGTGTTGATATGTTTGGGTCGCAGACATTATTCCGAAATTTTCGTCAGGGTGGTGATGAAATGACTCTGGCAAAACAGACATTAGACGCCGCATTTGAATTCTTTACAAAATTAGGCGTCGGTTTCTGGTGCTTTCATGATGTAGACATTGCTCCAGAAGCAGATACCATCGCAAAAACAAATAAAAATCTGGACAATATCGTTAAATTGGCAAAAAAGTATCAGAATGAAACAGGTGTGAAACTTTTGTGGGGCACCTGCAATCTCTTTTCCCATCCTCGTTTTATGGCAGGTGCAGGAACAAATCCTTCACCTGAGGTTTTTGCATTTGCCTCTGCGAAAGTGAAGAAGGCTCTGGAAATTACACATGAGTTGGATGGGGCGGGCTATGTATTCTGGGGAGGCCGTGAAGGCTATGATACTCTGTTAAATACAGATATGAAACGCGAATTAGACCATTTAGCCTTGTTTCTACAGATGGCTGTGGATTATAAAAAGAAGATTGGATTTAAGGGGCAATTTTATATTGAGCCAAAACCTAAAGAACCCACAAAACATCAATACGATTTTGATGCGGCAAGTTGCTATGCTTTCTTACAACATTATAAATTGGTTGAATATTTCAAACTAAACATAGAAGCCAATCATGCAACATTGGCAGGACATACTTTCCATCATGAACTGACTTACGCTGCTGCAAATGGAATATTCGGTTCTGTTGACGCAAATCGTGGAGACCTCTTATTAGGGTGGGATACAGACCAATTCCCTACCGATTTATATGACACTACTCTGGCAATGTATATTATATTAAAGGCAGGTGGATTTACTACTGGTGGACTGAATTTTGATGCACATGTCCGTCGCCAGTCAATTGACCCGGTTGATTTGTTTTATGCTCACATTGGGGGGATGGATGCTTTTGCACGCGGATTGAAGATAGCCGCAAACTTGATTAAGGACAAAGTCTTTGACAAAGCCATTTTCCAGAGGTATGCAGGCTGGGACAAAGGTCTGGGCAAAGAAATTGAAAGTGGAAAATTATCCTTTGTTGAGTTGGCAAAATATGCTGAGGCACACGGCGAACCGAAACTACAAAGTGGTCGTCAGGAACTTTTAGAAAATATCCTGAATGATTATATAAAATAACGATTTCCAGACTACTCAAAATTTGTTTTTTTAGAAGGGCGAGAGTAGATTTTGACTGGGGGTGGGTTCGCCTTTTTGTTGGAATTTACATACAAAAATAGTATAAGGACTTCACAATGTCTGATTACAAAGACCCAGTATTAGAGCAGATGAAGTCAGTAGCACCAAATATTGACGAAGAACGCGAGTGGATAATAAAGTCGCGTGCAAAAGGCAAAGGTGCATTACTTAAAACCTTTGTTCGTCTTTCGGGTCCGGGCTGGCTTCAAAGTGCAATAACATTAGGCGGTGGTTCCCTTTCTTCGAGTATGTATTTAGGTGTCCTTGTAGGTTTCGGTTTACTATGGTTACAACCATTAGCCATGATAGCCGGTATTATAATGCTCAGTGCGATTGCTTATGTGACTCTTTCCACAGGTAGAAGACCAGTCAGAACAATAAATGAATATGTAAACCCTGTTTTAGGATGGAGTTGGCTCCTGGCTTCAATGTTAGCGAACCTTGTGTGGTCTATGCCTCAATACTCGTTGGCAATTGCCTCATTCCAGCAGAACCTATTTCCACAAATATTCGGACCTCCAATGCTAGAACCTTTTACTGGAAAAGTGATTGCATGTATTATTATTTTTGGAATTAATCTAAGTTTCTTAATTATGTATACAATAGGCGGTAGGGGCGTAAAATTTTTTGAAATTATAGTAAAATTAATGGTTGCATCAATAGTGATATGTTTCTTCAGTGTTGTGGTTGTTCTCACAATAACAGGGCAGGTCCGCTGGCAAGATTATTTGGCAGGATTTATCCCTGATTTTTCTCTGTTATTTCGCCCTTCAAAAGATTTGATGCCATTTATCCAACAAGTTCCAGAACAATTTCGCTCATACTGGACCCAACTTATTGTGTCTCAACAGCGAGATGTGATAATTAGTGCTACTGCAACTGCGGTAGGTATCAATATGACCTTTATGCTACCTTATTCAATGCTACGCAAAGGATGGAACCGGGAATTTAGAGGACTTGCAATCTTTGACCTATCCACAGGTTTATTTTTCCCATTCGTCATTGCAACTAGTTGCGTAATAATAGCGTCCGCAGCACAATTTCATGCTAAACCAGCACCCGGTTTTCTGGGCGAGAGGGATGAACAAGGGAATATTATTCAACCTGCCCCTAATTTAGTATCCAGTTTTCAAAAATTGATGGAAGGACGAATCATTTATGAGATAGGTGAGCAGGCATGGAATCTCCTGTCAAATTCAGAAAAAGAACAAAAAATAAATAGCCTTCCGGAAACAGACCGCAAACTATCTGCGATGATGGTTCGTCGCGATGCTTTTAATCTATCCGACGCATTAAAACCTCTAACAGGCTCTACCTTAGCAAAGTACATATTTGGAATCGGTGTATTGGGGATGGGATTATCAGCCTCGACTATGCTAATGTTGATTAATAGTTTGTGTTTTTGTGAATTGTTGAATCGTCCTTTGAGGGGATGGACACAATTTATCGGTGG
>DAOOVZ010000167.1:0-6349 GCA_035370665.1 Candidatus Hydrogenedens sp. | reverse complement strand
TAATTAAAACTTGTCTGGCTCTCTTTCTCAAATTCTGGCAAATATCGGTCTGGAATAATTTGATGAATTAAATCTAATATCTGAACTGCTGAAAGTGGACCCATAAGTTCAGAATGTTTCATATCTCCATCTACACGAAACAAAGGACTTTCTCCGGGAGATAAATGCACATCGCTGGCTTTATATTGAACCATTGCCTGAAAAATAAGTTCCGGACTGATTCGGTCAATTCGATAACGGTCTCCTCGAACTCTCCAGACTTCAGGGAGTGTAATACTTTGGCATACTTTATCAATAACTTCAAAAACATGAGGGAGGCTTGCTGGGGGTATATTTTCTTGTGTTGAAACGATAAGCCATTCTTGTTGCCGTTCTGTGGTGCAAACATTTGAATTATCATTAACAATCCCTAAAATCCGTTTCAAAGAATTTTCTGGAACACGTATACGGAGAATCCAATGAGTGAAGTCTCCTAAAAAATCTTCACGTTCTGCTTCAAATTCCATATTAGTCGTTCGAGCAATTATCAGGCGAGGAATCCCTTCCCTCAAGCGTATCTGTTCTTCAATCATTTTAACAATTATTCGAACAGTTGGTGTTTGTCCCGTCCCAATAATAAACTCTGCCATACATGGCTTCCTTTTTAAGGTAGTAGTTTTTTATTTTAATTTCCCTTATTAAGAATAATACATTATTATAAGTCACATGTCAATTTTATATGTAAATTCTAATAATTTTTAGTGCTAAATGATAAGTAAAAAAGATTTTTCTTTTGCACTGTGCAATTAAATTATGCCATCTATTTAGATATTAAAGAAATATATATTTGCAATTATATATATAGAAAGTTTATAATAAATTTTCTTTAATTAAAAGGAATTTACATTTATAGGGGAAAAACATATTTAGTGTATAAATCAAATAAATTTTACGAAGAGTATTAAGAAAAAAGGAGTTATTTGTGAAAAGGACTTATCAGCCATCAAATACTCGAAGATTAAGGACCCATGGTTTTCGTGCAAGAATGGCAACTCGTTGGGGAAGAGCCGTTTTGAGTGCTCGGCGTAGAAAGGGTCGTAAACATTTAACGGTTTCAGACCGAGTTGAGAGAAAATATTAATTATTTTAGAGGGTGAATTTATCTTGTGCCCGGAGAATATAACTTTCCTAAAAAATATTGCCTTCGAAAAAAGAAGGGATTTGAATATGTATTCAAACATGGAAAGAAGATTTCCGGGGAAGGATTGGTTTGCTATTGGCTTTCAGATGAACAGATGGGCAACAAATTAGGCATTGTCGTGTCTAAAAAGGTAGGACGGTCAGTGAAAAGAAATAGGATTAAAAGATACATCCGAGAGTTTTATAGATTAAACCGACCTTATTTCTGTAAAACAGGCACACTGATTGTTGTTGCTCGACAATCTATTTCTATTTGGGACCATCAACAGATTGATGCAGAGTTAAAACGATTACTTCAAGTAGGGGGAATTCTCGGTGGCTAAAATTGCAATTTTGTTTATTAAGGCATATCAGAAAGGGTTGTCTCCATTGCTTGGTAAGCATTGCCGATTCTACCCCAGTTGTTCAAATTATGCCATTGAGTCTTTCCAAAGGCATGGATTTATCAAAGGTTCTATTTTAACTATTTGGCGAATTCTAAGATGTCAGCCTTTTTGTAAAGGGGGATATGACCCTGTGCCTCTTGAATTTCCTTCTTGCCAAAAGCATCATTCTTGTAATGGTCACATTTAATTTTTTTGTATACATTCCTGTTCATCAGAAGTAATAGCAAAAGCCCTTCTGAAAAATTGAATTTTTATAATTAGTGACGGAGATTAAATAGTGTCTGGTGATAATAATAGAAAAGTTTTTCGCGAGCAAATAGTAGGTCTTTTAATACTTACTGTAATTGTGGTTATATGGAGTTATTTTTTTATTCCATCTCCACCAAAAACACCTATTAAAGATAGTAAAGGTGCTATTGCCAGTGAGGGAGAAAAATCTGTTTCAGAAAATACAGGGGTTATTCAAGCAACCGAAAAAATTGAATTTGAAAAAAAGGAAGTTAACGATTCAGAGGCAGTAGATAAAAAAGAAAGTTTATCTAGTGAAATAAATTTACCTCCAGAACCTAAAGTAATAAATGAAGAGGCTAATAAAATAACTTTATCCAAAGAGGATATGGAGGTCACTTTTACAAAAGTAGGTGCAAGGGTTAAATATTTAAAAATATATTTAAAACCCAATCAGGCAGATGTTGTGCAACTTATTCCTTTATGGAAAAATACCCCAGATAAGGATGCCGTATACCCATTTGGACTTCGGTTTCATAACAATTCGTTAGGTGATATTTTAGATACAAGGCTCTGGGATGTTCAAATAAATGATACAGAAAATATAGCACAGTTTTCCTATACCATACCTAATTATATAAAAGTAGAGAAGATTTTTTCTTTTGGAGCGTCTCCATTTACTCTGGATTTGCGGATTAGAATCTCTAACCTTTCCCCTGATGTATTTCCTAAAAATGTTCAGAATCAAGTTGACCCTGTGTTCTCTTTGAATTGGGGACCGAATATAAATTCAGGGGACAAGAATAAGGGTGTTCCACAAACAGTCATTTTTGAGCGGAAAGGTGAACTTTTAAGATATGTAACATCAAAGATTAAACCTAAGCCCAATCCTGATGAATTTTTAGAAAGGGTTTTTGATTTAGAATGGGCAGCGATTCGAAGTGCCTATTTTGTAGTAGCCTTCAAACCTGAATTTAAAACAACACAGGGCTGGATTACAGGGGGACCCAAACATTTTCGAGTTGGGGTAGGTGCAACTCAATATCAGGTGGCTCCAAATGAGACGCAGGAGTTCTTGATAAAAACATATATTGGTCCAAATCGTGGTCCTTTGCTTGCAGCGGCATGGGCAGGTCTGGACCAGGTCTGGGAATTTTTCACTTCTGTAAAAATAATGGATAAATTTGCAAAATTACTACTTGCTATATTGAATTTCTTTTACACATGGACGATACCTAATTATGGGGTAGCAATTATTTTCCTGACTATCTTGGTGCGGCTGGTGGTTTTCCCTCTTACCTGGAAGAGCATGGTTAGCATGAAGCGGATGCAGAAACTTGCTCCAGAAATGGAAAAGTTAAAAGCAGAAGTGGGAGACAATCAGCAAGAATTACAAAAAAGGATGATGGAGTTATATCGTGAACGTGGAGTTAGTCCTTTGGGCGGCTGTCTGCCTTTATTCCTTCAATTACCGGTGTTTATTGCACTATATCGAATGTTATGGAGTGCTGTGGAATTAAGGGGAGCACCATTTATTTTCTGGATGGCGGACATGTCTCAACCTGACCATCTATTTTCTCTTCCTTTTTCAATACCCATTCCTTTTAGTGGTGGAAATTTAGATAGCATTAACTTATTACCTATTTTGATGGGTGTTCTAATGTATGTCAGTCAAAAATTGACACCTGGTGCCTCTGTGGTTCAAACCCAACAGCAACGAATTATGATGACCATAATGCCAATTTTTTTTACTGTTATTTGTTATAATATGGCATCAGGATTAAGTCTATATATTATTGTTAGCACACTTCTGGGTATTGCTCAAAATTATCTCGTTCCTATAAAGGATGTAGAGATAACCCCGAAAAAGGTTTCTTCGTCTCGGAAACATTTCTACACAGCAGCACAAGAGAGAAAACGACAATGGGCAAAGGAACTTCGACGGGAACGAAAATTAAAACAGCGGAAAACAAATGAAGATGAAGACTAAATTTCGTAGATATGAAATTTGTTATAAACTAAAAAACCAAAATATGTTAAAATCATTATAAGGGAGACGGTGTCATGAGACAAATAGAAACCGTAGGAACAACGCGTGAAGAGGCAATTAAAAAAGCACTTGCAGAGTTGGGGGTTGAGATGGCAGATGTAGACAATATTGAGGTGCTCGATGAAGGAAGTAAGGGATTTCTAGGGCTTGGCTCACGCCCAGTAAAAGTTCGAGTAACTGCGAAGAAATCCATGTCTGTAGAACGAGAACAAAAATATCGTAAGAGCCAGGTTGAATCAGCAGAGAAAGGAACTTCAAATAAGGTTCAAGGGAAAGGCAAAGATATACGCGAACAACTCAAATCAAAGACAAGGACTCCTGATAAAGTTATTAAAAAATCTGAATCGGGAAGCACTCCTAAAAAAGCACAACAAACTGAGAAACAGGAGAAAAAAAACATGATGTCAGAACAACCACCTATCAAAGGAAATGAAGAGTCTCACGAGAAAAAAATCAGGGTTAATGTTACCGACGCACAGGGGAACGAGGCTTCTGCTCTTCTGGCTGAAATGCTTCAAAAAATGGGCATTGAATCTACTGTAAAATTTGTTCGAACTGAAGATGGAACTCCAAAATTAATAATTGAATCACAGGAAGGTGCTCTATTAATTGGCAAAAGGGGTTCTCACCTTGAAACTATTCAATTTCTAGTCAATCATATATTTTCTGGTGTCGAGGAAAGTGGCGAAATTACTGAAAGGTTTGTCGTTGATACAGAAAATTATATCGAGCGACGGAAGGAAACATTACGGCAGATGGCATTATCAAGTGCAGAGCGTGCCAAAAGGGGAGGTAGGAAAATAAAATTACCACCTATGCCCTCTAATGAACGAAGAGTAATTCATCTTACTTTGCAAAATGACAATTCGGTGGAAACTTTTAGCGTTGGTAAAGGCGATAGCCGTTATGTAGTCATAGCACCAAAAAATCGCTATCAAGGAAGAAGACAATGGGACTCAAGAGACCGAAGAGACCGATTTCAGGATAATCGTTATTCCAGAAGACCACAAAATAGGCGAGGCGGAAGAAGAGATTACAATCCTGACTGGAAAAGGGGTAGAAGTGGACACTCTCCTTACGATGGGAATTTAGACTCTGGACAAATTTCAGAGTAAACATTAATAAAGAACAATTTGCCAAAGGATAAGGATATAATGGGGTGCAAATCAAGGGGCGATACAATAACTGCAATTTGTACCCCGCCGGGTGTTAGTGCAATAGGTATTATTCGTGTCAGTGGCGATGATGCTATAGATATAGTTTCTACATTGTTTCGTTCAAGAACAGGTCAGAATATATTTAAGAAAAAATGGGGCATGTATTCCGGGGATATTGTTGGAGAGAATAATGAAGTTATTGATGATGTGCTTTTGTTAGTTATGAAATCACCACATTCATATACAGGGGAAGATGTAGTAGAAATTCATGCACACGGGAATATGCTAATTCTCCGAACTATTGTTGAACTACTTTTAAAAAGGGGAGCAAGAGTCGCAGAACCTGGGGAATTTACAAAGCGTGCATTTTTGAACAGGAAATTAGACCTTGTCCAGGCGGAAGCAGTATTAGACCAGATTTTAGCAAAGACAAAGAAATCGTTAGAATTGTCTCGTTCTATATTAGAAGGGCGTCTTTCCAATAAAATATATGAATATTCAAATCGTCTTAAAACAATTTTAGCGTATGTAGAGGTAGTTATTGATTTTCCGGAAGAAGAAATTCCACCAGATTTATGGACACAATCTATAAAGAGTTTAGAACAAGTTGCACAAGAAATGGAACGACTTCTGGCGACCGCAGAATGTGGAAAAATAATTAGAGAGGGGGTAATTTTAACTATTGCAGGTAAGCCCAATGTAGGGAAATCAAGTCTGTTCAACGCACTACTGCGGGATAACCGCGCTATTGTGTCCCCTTACCCGGGGACGACTCGTGACCATCTTGAAGAATATTTATCATTAAAAGGTGTCCCTGTTCGACTGTTTGATACTGCTGGTTTGAGAGAATCTATAGAACCGGTGGAAAAGGAAGGCGTAGAACGGGCATGGACGGCAATTTTTAATTCATATCTTGTTCTATTTGTTATTGATTCAACAAATATTAATGATGATGACTTGCAATTGTTTATTTCAATAAAAGATAAGGCAGAAAAGCCAATCTTGCTTGTAGTGAACAAAATAGATTTGAACTCACAACCAAAGTTTTCTCAGAAGTTACTGGAGAATGTAAAAGCAGTGGTTCATACTTCTGCAATAACAGGTTTTGGTTTGGATGAACTTGAAGATGTATTATTAAAATTATTACTAGGTGAGCAAGGAATATCGGAAGATATTATTTTATCGCATGAACATCAGAAAAACAGTTTATTAAGAGCAAAGAATTGTATTATTCGGATTTTAGAGAAACGAGAGTTATCGGCAGAACTTGTAGCATTTGAGTTGCGAGAAGCAGTTCAATCCCTTGGAGAAATTACTGGGGAAACTACATCTGAAGAGTTATTGGATGT
>DAOOVZ010000166.1:0-6384 GCA_035370665.1 Candidatus Hydrogenedens sp. | reverse complement strand
GAAAAGGTGATAAAACAATTAAGGGAAAGGATGCAATCTATCGAATGAGTGACCTTATTTGCTGTATAATTATTACCTCTCCTTTCTTATTAAAATATATTCTAAATTGAGGTAAAGATGCTCTATTATATTACTATTATACTAATTCCATATATTAGTGCAATGAATATCCTGACCTACCATACGGTTCGTGCGGGTGGAGCAGTATTTACATCTTTTCTTATAACCCTTCTGGTGGGACCTTTCGTTATCAGAAAATTGCAAGAGATGAAGATAGGACAGTATATAAAGAAAGAGTATGTAGCCGACCTTCATCAACTTCACAAAGGCAAAGCAGGGACTCCCACAATGGGAGGAATTTTAATACTTACTTCAACTCTTGTTTCTCTTCTAATCTGGGGACGTCTAACAAATCGGTTTTTATGGCTTACACTGGTAGTCTTTTGTTCATTAGGGTTTATAGGTTTTTTAGATGACTATATTAAATTAAGAAGGAAACATAATGACGGGTTAAAACCAAGAGATAAATTATTAGGTCAGATTTTTGTAGGCATTGTTTTTGGTATTTATTTATATTTTAATCCAATAACCCCGGGTGCAATTTATCTGACTCATTCTGACATAAAAGACTGGTCCATGTTAAGAAGTATGTTAAATCATGGTTTGAAGAGTGAAGATAATCCTGAACTTTATCTTATATGTTCCCAGATACCGCCAATACAAAGGGAACATTTGCTCCTATTGGACCTTACCAAAGAACTTGAATTTGAGGAACAGTCCCTAATTATTCGAATACTCAATCAAATCATTGATGAAGGTGATTGGAGATATAACTCATTGTGGCATGATAAGGCTCTGAGCCATGAAGCCAAAACTTATTTGGATTCAAAGAAACAAAAAATACCTTTTCAAAAACAACGATTAGGAAGATTGCTATTGGAACACGCTTTTAATGGCTCATTATATACTTCTACTTCATCATTGCACACTCAGGTAGGAATACCGGGATTTAAAAACTTATTTATTCCTATGGGGATATTTTACATTCTTTTTGTTGCCTTTATTATAGTAAGTGGTTCAAATGCTGTAAATCTTACAGATGGTTTGGATGGACTGGCTATTGGTTCTTCAATTATATCTATCGTGGCTTATGCAGGTATTGCATATATAGTTAGTCGCGCCGATTGGAGTCGTTATTTATTCCTTACTTATGTGCCGGAAGCCAGTGAACTATTTGTATTTGGTGCGGCACTACTGGGTGCAGGGTTGGGTTTCCTCTGGTATAATGGTTATCCCGCAGAAGTTTTTATGGGTGATACAGGTTCATTGTCATTAGGCGGTGCACTGGCTGCTCTCGCCGTTCTAACAAAACAGGAATTACTACTACCGTTAGTTGCAGGTATTTTTGTCCTTGAAGCAGGCAGCGTTCTACTACAGGTGGCATCATTCAAACTTACAGGTAAACGGATATTCCGTATGGCTCCACTTCATCATCATTTTGAACTTTTAGGTTGGACTGAGACGAAGGTTACACTTCGTTTCTGGATAATTGCATTACTATTTGCACTATTAAGTTTAGGGACTCTTAAATTAAGATGAAAACGCTTTCTTTTGAACCTGATATGATTAAGTCGTTAACTCGTGCACTTGTAATCGGTGCAGGTAAGACAGGCATATCCTGTGCAAAATTATTAAAAAAACAGGGTAAGAAAGTAATAGTAAATGATATAAAAAAAGGGGATGAACTTTCTAACGCAACTCAGTTTTTGGAAAATTTAGGAGTGCCTTATATATTTGGAGAACATCCAGAATCATTACTGTCTGAAGTTGATTTTGTGATTGTGAGTCCAGGAATATCTCCAAAAATCCCTATCCTGGAAGAAGCGAGGAATAGAGGAATTCCTGTTCTGGGAGAATTTGAGTATGCCTGGTATTTTGCCGACTCTCCTGTAATTGCAGTTACAGGAACAAATGGTAAAACAACAGTTACCTGCTGGATTAACCATACCTTGAAAGAATTGGGATTTAATACGGCATTGGCGGGAAATAATGATACGCCCTTATCAGATATTGTAGCAGAACCAGTTGCTTATGATTGGATTGTAGCGGAACTGAGTAGTTATCAATTAGAGTATACCCATTTTTTCCATCCACGAGTAGCTGCTGTGCTTAATGTTACACCTGACCATATATCTCGACATCCCACACTACAAGAATATGCAGATACAAAGTGCAAAATTTTCCAAAATCAAACAGAACAAGATGCTGCTGTTATTAATAGCGATGATGAGTGGGTTTCAAAAATGAATATGCCTCCATCTGTGAAGAAGTTGTGTTTTTCTTTAGAAACGGAAGTCCAGGGCGCATGGGTCAAGCCTGATGGTGAGGAAAGTTATATTTTATTTAACAAAGATATATTAGGTAAGGTTTCACAAATTCCGTTAAAGGGCAAGCACAACCTTGCAAATGCCCTTGCCGTTTTAACTATCGTAAGTTCTTTGTCTATACCACCGGAAAAGGTGTATAAGGCAATGAATTCCTTTAAGGGGGTCCCTCACAGAATAGAGTTTTTAGGAAGTAAGAACGGTGTAGCATTTTATAATGATTCAAAATCAACAAATGTTGAAAGTCTTCGTGTGGCTCTGGAAAGTTTTCAACAGTCTGTTATTCTTATTGCTGGTGGTCGTGGCAAAGGTGCAAGTTATAAGCCATTACGACAATTGGTTCAGGAAAAGGTTTGTTTTCTAATCACATTGGGAGAGGACGCTCAAAAGATAGAGGATGCTTTTTCAGATTTGGTTCAAGTAGAGCGAGTTCAATCTATGGAAGAAGCAGTTAAAGTAGCATGGCAACATTCTTTACCAGGTTCAGCAATATTATTATCGCCAGCATGTGCAAGTTTTGATATGTATCCCAATTTTGAGATTCGTGGAGAACATTTTAGAAAATGCGTTAAACAATTATTAGCAGAGGAATAATGGAAAATGCACAAAGATTCAACGGCAATTATTCTTATCACAATTATTTTAACAGTGCTTGGGATTATGGTGAGTTATAGCGTAGAGGGTATCGAAAAAACTCTACAAAGTTTTTTAGTAAAACAGTTAATATTGTTGTTTTTAGGCGGTGGTATGTTTATTTTCATGTTTTTTTCCGATTATCATTCCCTTTTTAAACCAAATGCATTATGGGTCTTGTCTTTAGTTTCTGTTATATGTTTGGTCCTGGTGCTTATTATAGGTGATGTATTTAATGGCGCAAGAAGATGGCTCTCTCTACCCGGCGGTTTTTCCATTCAGCCATCAGAATTTGCCAAATTTATAGTCCTGATAAATATGACCTGGTATTTTTGCCGTTTTTATGACAGATTAAAATCATTTACTTTTGGTATTGTTTTCCCTCTACTTCTTAGCGGCTTTTATGTTGGCTTAATTTTTTTGGAAAACGACCAGGGAATTCCTATGGTCATCATGGCTACAGTCCTCTGTATGATGTTTGTAGCAGGAATTCAAAAAAAATATTTAGTATTTGGTTCAGGCTTACTGGGTATTCTATTCGGGTTTGCTATTTTACTCAAACCACATCGGATTTATAGGATTATTTATACATGGTTTCCAGAATGGGACCCATCAGGAAAAGGGTGGCATATCATTCAATCTTTGGTTGGTTTTTATAAAGGGGGAATAATGGGTGTGGGTATTGGTGCAGGTGAACAGAAATTGGGATACCTGCCTGCACCACATCGCGACTTTCCTTTCTCACTAATAGCAGAAGAACTGGGTTTTTTGGGTGCTTTGCTAATAGTATTGTTATTTGCTTTATTCGTCTATTATGGATTTAAAATTGCAAGGAAGGCTCCTGACCTTCAAGGTTCATTACTCGCTATGGGGATTACATGCATGATTGGAATACAGGCAGTAGTGATGATGTTAGTAAATATGGGACTACTACCTGTGAAGGGAATGTGTTTGCCATTAGTGAGTAGTGGTGGTTCTTCTTTTGTCGCGTCAATGATGATGTTGGGTTGCCTTATAAATATCGGAATTCAAGAGGTGCAAACAGAACCATATACTTACGGAAAAGTATCTATCCTCCTATCTCCAAAAAATCTTTTAAATTAAACAAAAGAATATTTTCAATTGTCATTATTATGCTTACTGATGAACTAAATTATTATTTGCCAGAAGAATTAATAGCCCAGCAACCTGCTAAACCTAGGGATTCGGCTCGTTTATTAATTCTTCATCGTAATACAGGAAAAATAAAAGAAGATGTGTTTCGGAATTTGCCTGATTATTTAAGTCCCGGCGATGTAATTGTTCTGAATAATACAAAAGTTTTCCCTGCACGATTATTAGGACATAAAGAAAATACAGGAGGAAAAGTTGAGATATTTTTGTTAAAGCCAATAAACGAACAGGATTGGATTGCTCTTGTAAAACCATCAGGGAAAGTGCATGCTTCAACAAAAGTAATACTTAATAATAAATTGACAGTTGAGGTCCAGGATTTTTTAGGTGAAGGTAAGAGAATTATACATTTTCCCAGAACAAATATTATGCAATCAATCAATAAAATTGGATTAGTTCCTCTGCCTCACTATATTCGTAGAGATACACCTGACCCTAAGGATTGGTTACATTATCAAGCAATTTATGCTAAAAAAACTGGCTCTGTCGCTGCACCTACTGCTGGCTTGCATTACACGAATCGTGTGTTTAAGAAAATAAAGGATAGAGGAATTGCTGTTTGTTTCATAACCCTCCATGTTGGGTATGGAACATTCAAACCAATAATCACGAATAAAGTTGAACAACATATAGTTGATGAAGAAGAATTTTCTATTAGCGAAGAAACTGCGAATCTGCTCAATGAAAAGAGAAAAGCAGGTAAAAATATTGTAGCCGTGGGGACAACCGTTACAAGGGTTCTCGAGACACAATATATGTCAGGGAAATTCCATGCAGGTTCAGGTAGCACAAAGAAATATATTTATCCACCTTATAACTTTAAGGCAGTAGATATTTTACAAACAAATTTTCATTTGCCTAAATCGTCCCTATTAGCACTTGTGTTTGCTTTCGCAGGTATGGAATTGACAATGAAGGCATATCAATATGCAATAGACCAAAAGTTCCGTTTCTATTCTTATGGTGATACCATGTTAATCTTATAATAAAATTATCCATGAGAGAACTTATGTTACAAATCTCAAAACATATATATTTTGATGCTGCACACAAAAATCCGCGTAAAGGTGGCAAATATGCACGACTTCATGGACATACTTTTTTTATTGAGGTAATCGCAAATGGAGAGATACATCCAGAAATCGGTTGGATTGTAGATTTTAGGGATATAAAAAAATGCTTTAATCAGATTGTAAATTTACTCGACCATTCTTATATTAATGATATTCCTGAATTGAGAGATGATGCTACCCTATATGCTATAAAATCGTGGATTCTCAGCCAGATAGGTGAAACTCCCTGGTGGTTTAAGGAACTTCGGGTAGGAATAATTGGGGACCTTGATTTTGTGCCTCGCAAAATGACTGCTGATAATAATTTTCCTGAATTATGGTGTTTTTCATTTGAGTCTGCCCAATCTTTACCGCAATTACCTTTGTCTCATCCATGTCATCGTCTACATGGTCACAGTTATTTCGTAAAGGCACATGCAAAAGAGATGGACAAATTACCTGAAGCCTTAAGGAGGATTTACAACATTCTCGACCATCGGTGGTTGAACGAAATACCCGGTTTAGAAAAGGCAACCAGTGAAATTTTAACAAACTGGTTGGTAGAAACCTTACGGAAATTTGGACAATCTCCTGACCTTGTTATTGTTCAAGAAACCCATTCCTCTTATTGTTTGTGGGAAGATAAAAGAATATCATAAATTTGTTTTTAGAATGAGTAAGGGCTTCCGGAACTGTTAGATGAATCAGTAGGATAATAATCTTGCTCAAAGGTTAAGATAGGTTGATTTTTGGAATTGCGTGATTCGTTTGCAGGTGTTACGCGGATAGCGGCACGGTCTTGAAACACGCATGACCATTCACAAATACCACAGCCAATACATAAATTGGGGTCTACCTCTGGCTGTCTGATTTTTGTAATTTTACCATCTCTCAGGATTACCTCTCTCTCTACGAGATGAATTGCTTTGGGAGATAGAGGACAATGTTCCTCACAAACGGCACATTCTCTTCCATAAGAGTATGGAATACACCTACTTTTATCAAAAGTAGCCAGACCAATCTTTGTCTTTTGTTTTTCTTCAAGAGATAGAGGCTGAATTGCCTGAGTCGGACATACCTGCCCGCAAATATTACAACTATACAGACAATATCCAATTTTGGGAACGAGTTTAGGCGTCCAG
>DAOOVZ010000165.1:0-6543 GCA_035370665.1 Candidatus Hydrogenedens sp. | reverse complement strand
GTTTTGACGGTTAAGGTTTCTGCTCATGAAACTATGAAATACGCATCGGGGATATATGAAACGAACTCAATTTTCTATGATGACAGGATTGTCCCATTATTAGTTCATCCGATGTATGCAGTCGCACTAACATGGAAGGTTTCATCCCATTTTGAAGAATACTGGGATACTGCGGGATTTCCTATCAATGTATTGGAACGACAGGTCCACTATCTTGAAGAAATAAATTGGTATCAACCTTTTTATGCAGATGACACCTTACATATTCAGGGAGAAGTAAAAGCCATCGTTCCGCATCTTTCAGGCACATTGTTCTGGATAGACTATACAGCAATCAACGATAAGGATGAGCCTGTATTTGTTGAGGGTTTAGGGGCTTTGCTACGGGATATTCATTGTAAAGATGAAGGCAAGGGCAAGGAATTATTCTTTCGAAATGGTAAAGTGGACAGGAAAAATAGGGAGTTTTTATGGGAAGAAAGTATTTCAGTAAAAACGATGGACCCTTATATTTATGATGCATGTAGCAATATCCATTTTCCTATCCATACCTCGTGGGCTTTTTCTCAAAAGGTAGGATTATCTGCACCAGTCTATCAAGGGACTGCAACATTATCTCAAGCAATAAGAAAAATATTTGAGCATGGATATGCACCACCCCAGAGAAAAATTGAATATCTACATGTTCGTTTTTCGTCTTTTGTATTTGGCGGAGATGAACTGTTGCTAAAAGTTTTTCAAGATAAAAATAAAGTAGATGATAATAAATTATATTTTGAAGTGACCACACCAAGGGGCGATTATGCTATAAAAAATGGTATAGTGATTTTTGGAAAATAAAGATTAAAAATATAATAATTATGCATGGAGAATAAAATGAAAAGTGAAGATAGAAAATTACTCTGGCACAGTGTTGATTATTGGGCAAGTATAAAACCTGAAGCAGAAGCGGTGGTTTTTGGAGATGTCCGATTAAATTGGAAGCAGGTGAAAGAGGAGGTTGATTTACTATCAGAAGCCTTTATCGCAATGGGAGTGCAGAAAGGTGACCGTATCGCTTTATTGTCTATGGCTTGCCCGGAATTTATTACTTCGTTTATGGCTGCATCCAAAATAGGTGCAATCTGGCAAGGAATTTCACCAAAATTTTCAAGAGATGAAATTTTCTACTTTTTGTCTGATTCTCAGCCCAAAGTGCTATTAGCATTAGACCATTATTTGAACATAGACCTATTGGAGATGATACTTGAATTTAAGGAACAATTCCCATTTTTACATGAGGTTGTAATTATTGGTGACCCTAAAGGAAGTGGACTTATTGAGTTTAATGAGTTTTTGCATAGAAAGTCTCCAGACTCGAAGGGACTTTTAGAAAAAAGAATTTCAGAAGTAAATGAAAACGATGAAGTTCTACTGATGTATACCTCAGGTTCAACAGGCAAACCGAAAGGGGTTCTTCATACACATCAGGCAGTGATATGTAGTGCCAGTGTAGAGAGTAAATATATGTTCTGGGATTCAGACAGTCGCATATTGCTTCATTTTCCGATTAATCATGTTGCGGCAGATGTGGAGATGGGCTATAGTGCAATATATAACGGTGCTACTATTGTTTTGATGGACCGCTTTCTACCTGAAGGGTCACTAATCGAAATAGAAAAAGAACGAATTACCCATTTGGGGCAGGTCCCGGCAATGTATCTTATGCAGATGAACACATCAAAATTTAAGGCAATGGATTGGAGTTCAATGCGGGTTATGGTATGGGGTGCTTATGCTGCTAACGAACGCATGGTTAAAGCCTTGTCAGAGGTAGCCAGAAAAAATAATTTTTTATTACTTACAGGTTATGGCTCAACTGAATTATGTGGTTTTGCGACTTTTGCGTCGCCACAGGACCCCGTTGAACTTTTGTTTAGTTCAACAGGCCGAATTGTGCCGCCATATAAAGTAAAAATAGTAGATGAAGAACGCAAAGAAGTGCCCATAGGTAAAATAGGAGAGATTGCCTTTCGTGGTCCAATTGTTATGAAGGAATATTTGAACAATCCCATTGCTACTTCGCTTGCAAAAGATAATAATGGCTGGTTTTATACCTCCGATTTGGGTTGGGTTGATGATAAAGGTTATCTATTTGTATGTGGTCGCAAATCAGAAATGTATAAAACTGGTGGGGAAAATGTTTTTCCTAAAGAAATTGAGGATGTTCTTGAAATGCACCCTTCCGTTTTGATGGCTGCGGTGTTAGGTGTTCCGGATAGTATCTATGGAGAAGTAGGTCATGCGTTCATTGTTCCAAAACCAGGTGCTACTGTTAAAGAAAGTGAATTAAGGAGTTATTGTCGTCGTCATTTAGCAGGTTTCAAAATCCCTCGCCGCTTTGATGTTCGACCCGTTCTACCCATGCTCGCCAATGGAAAAATTGATAAGATGACCCTGCGACAATGGCTTGCCTCATAATTTCTTATTTTTGCTTTGACGATTGCAATCCGATAAATTTATCCCAGAGTGACTGCTCAATATAAAGATAACGAAATACACCAGGGCGTATTGTGTAAAGTTCTTTCATGTATGGTGTATTGTTCAATACCTTATCAATCTCTTGTGAAAGTTCAGGGGAAATAATCAGGAAAGGCAATTTATCTATATCAGATGGAATATTCGACCAAAAACCTTTCTTGTCAATTTTGCGTAAATACCATGGGATAGGCCAATAATCATTTTTAGAATCAATTACAAAAACAATTGGTTCTCCCTCTTCTTTTTTTAGAATATCGGACAGTTCATAAATACGATTCATCATTTTTACTAATGAAGTGCTGGTATGTGCATAAACATAAGGATTAGAAATGTCTGCAAAGTAAATATAATTTCCTTGATAAGTCTGGTAGCACAAGTGATATGTTCCCAGAAGCAGGATAAGAAACAATATAAAACGACTCCATATTTTTCTAAACCTTTGCCACAATGCCTGAAAACCTATTCCTGCAAAAATAATCATACCCAATAGCGGAAACAAAACATTCCAGGGTGTTTTATAAGGGATTATGGAAAATATAGCAAAGGTTATGAAATAAGAAAAGAATAAGAATAAACAGAGACCTGATAACCTAAACTCGTAGGCATTACACCTCTTCGTTATAATTATCCTGAATACCAAAATTAAAGATGAAAGAATACCTATAGCACAAAGAAGCAATATAAATCCCTCAGACCATACAGGTCCCACTGTTTTATTGAAATAAGTTAAAATTTCTAAATAATACCACCAGGGTTTATCATGAATCCCCGAGAAACCTTCTCCCGATGCTCTGAAAAGGTAGGTCTGATATGCCTTAAAGAAATCTATTAGACCATGCCAATTTGTAAAAAAAGATGAATAAAATAGAATCCACGGAATCAAAAATGCAATTAAGAAACATATTATTTGCCAGAAGACTTTTTTAAACGAAAAATTGCAGACTTTTTGAGCCTGGACATTTTCTACATATCCAATAGTTTTTAGTATAAATAAATAAGTAATTATCATGGACAAACAGATTGAAAATAGGACAATCACTGTGGTTTCTTTTGTTGCGAAAGAGAGAGATAATGTAAGACCGAGTAATATCGCTATTAATAGGTTTTGTCTATTAAGATAACACCAGGCAAGAAATATAAAAAGTGTTGAAAAAAGAACAAAGGGTATTTCATGAACATAATAGCGGCTATAAAAAAAGAAAGCGTGAGATACTGCCAATAGTAATGATGAGACTAAAAACGCAACAGTGCCTACATGTTTTTTTATAGGTATAATCGCTAAAAATATAAGCATGCTGAATAGAAGAGGGACAATGCGGAACATAGTTTCATTGGTGTCTTTGAAAAAATGGACATTATAAAAATAAAGAATAGGCAATGTAGCATAGTAAAGCAAGGGTCCATGATGTTCATTCGGGTCATATTTGTAAATGCCTTTCTCCAGTAGAATACCTGTCTTATATGCCTGATTTGCCTCGTCACAGTGCATAGGACGAATAGCAATACCCTGAGAACGAGTATAAAATACTACCAATAAAAAAACAAGATAAAGGAGGATAAAAAAAATTTTTAAGCAGTTTGTTTTAAGCATAGTTTACAAAGATTTTTTGTTTAATTATGGAGAATTTTATATTAAAAGGCAAATGATTTGTCTTGACGAAAAAGAAAAGCCACTTTTACAGTGAGTAAAAGTGGCTTAAATTCTGCTATGTTAGTTGATTACTTTCCGTAAACTTCCACTTCAATATAGTGGTTCATATCATTATACGAATTTCCGTTACTATACAGACGGACATATCTCCCTTTTACGCCTTCCTCAATACCAATAAGTCTACCTTTGTTATTTTCAATATATTCTTTATCTTTACCGACACCCAATCCTGCTGAATTGTCATAGTCATTATTGTAAACCTGTTTCCCGCCATCTTTGAATTCTGGGTCATTACCAACCGTTACGATAAAATCCTTGTAGACCCGTTTCCCTTCATGGAAATGCCATACGACAATGGCATAGACTGTGGATTCTTTTTCAAGGTCAATTTGAACCCATTGTAATCCTGCTGGAAGTTCTACAACACTTTTCTTCCCATAGTCTTTATCGCCATCTGTAATCTGTTTCAGTTGTCCACGAGTTGGTGGAACACTACTGGTTACAGCCTTGTCCTTAGAAATAAGGGCAGTTCCTTCGGGAACAAAATAGGGAGGGCGGTCTTTATAATCTTCAGGTTCAAGATTGGGACTGTAATAGTCAATTGGTGTTCCGCCAAAAAACGGTTCTGGTAGTTCAAGTTTCAGTTCAGCCTTACCCGCAGGCGGTGTTGTATTCTCATCCGCACAAAAAGCAGGCAAATTGAATAGAAACAAAGAACCAACTGCTAATAAGAACGCCAGCGATAAAGTCTTAGTATAACTCATAAAAAAACTCCTTCTATTAGATTTTTAGGTTTAGATTTAATCTTTTTAATGGTGAGATATTTAACCTTCTAGGTCCTGTAATAACAAAGTATTTTACCATAAATTTTATCATACTTTCACATCTCTGTATATAAAATTTACAGAGTCTATAAGTGGCATAAATATCCCCTTAATTTTATAATATATATAACCAGAACAATTTCACTTTGAATTCCATATTTTTGACTGAAATTGTTTTTTGAAAAGATTGAATTCATTTTCATAATTTTCCTTAAAATTAGACGAAACTTATCAATTTTATATTTAATTTTTCTATACATTAAGACTTGAATAACAACAAAAAAGTTTAGTAGTAAAGGCATTACTAATAGTTGAATAGACATTTGTTTTGCATGAAGATGAATTTTATATTTCGTCCTAAATATGTAAATGACTTGTTCAAACATTTTAGAGGAAAAGATAAAAAGTTAAATAATAATTTTATGGGAAACAGATTGCTATTTATGTTTTAGTTTGTATTATAATACATACTGAAATAATTTTATTATGTATTGGAATACAATCTCATGAACGAATCAAAAACATAAGTAGAGTCTATTTAACATACTTTTTGATAAAAAAATAACATTTTAAAATAAAAAATCGCCTACTCTATAAAAAAAACTAAATAACCCAATTTTTCAGATGCCTCATTTTTTTATTGAAAATGGTTATATATATATTTATAACCAGATATGTGGGTTTCAAAAAATTAATATTTTTTGAAAGATATAGGTTCTTCATATATCTTGACAAAAATCATGTCTATTATTTTTTTGTTTTTAAATTTCTTGACTATAGAGATTGCCTTATCTTTTTCATGTTGAGTTGTAGACCCTCTTAAAATAATATCTAAATTTTTATTAACCTCTGCGGTAATATCATACACTCCGCCATTTCTTAATGCTCTATTAATATCATTTTCATGTTTGGATGGGTCTATTTTAGTCGGCTTAGTTGCAGTTTTTTTAACAGGAGTTTCAACTTGAATCTCATTTTTAACCTCTTTTGTTTCATCAAATCCCCCGACTATATTCTCTGCTAATATTTTATCCCGATGGTCATTTACTTTGCCAAAAAGGACGACTGATAAATCATTATTAACTTTTGCACTAATATTTTTTAAACCTTTATCTCTCAATTCATTGTTAATGTTATCTTCAAGTTTAGATATATTAATTACATAAGGTTCAGATTGGACAGGCATATTAGTAGATTCTTCGACTAAAATCTCATTCCGAATTCCTTTAAATTCTTTGAACTTTTGTTGTGTTATATGCTCTGCTAACATTTTATCCCGTATGTTATTTACTTTGCCAAGAAGGACAACTGATAAATCATTGTTCACAATAGAACGAACATCAACCAAATTATTATTCTTTAATTTATTATTTATAGCCACTTCTATTTTGTTAAATTCAATAGGTTCAGGTAAAGACTCTGGTGAAGGCTCTGATAGAGGCTTAGAAATATCCGTTGGTTGAGCAGGTTTCTCTTCTGAATATTCAACTATCTGTCAGGGGGCAGTAGGTTGTAGGGTTTGTTATAATAAGTATCAATCTATAAGAT
>DAOOVZ010000164.1:0-6610 GCA_035370665.1 Candidatus Hydrogenedens sp. | reverse complement strand
AGAAAATAGGACATGTTTATACTCGAACCAAAAATCAAAAATATCCCCGAGACATACGATTTTACGAGGAGGATTTTGTTTTAGACTTCTTAAAAATTCTTCAAATTCTTTACGACGGAAAGAATGTGATTCCCCAACTTTTAAGTGGATATCCGATAGAATTATGTCGAATTTCACAACCAACCCATCTTATTTAATGGCCAAAAACGGAATACTACTTTTCCCACAATCTGGCCTTCATTTATTGGACCGAAAAACCGACTATCTTTGCTAATCTTACGATTATCACCCAGAACATAATACTCACCTGGGCGTAAGAATACAAGGTCTTTCTCATCAGAATTTTTCATTTTAGAATCAAGATATGGCTCATCAAGTAGATGATTGTTGACATAAACTCTATCTCTTGAATATTCAACTTTTTTTTGCAGAATATCCTGAGATATATTGTTTGACGCATTAACCACTGCTTTATCTGAAAAATCTGAGGGGACCATTGCAATTACACGTTTCACATATCGTCTGTCGTCATCCTTTACCCCTTCAAAAACAATTATATCGCCTTCATGTATCTTCCATCGCTCTGGTAAAAATGAAAACCTTCTTAAAACGCATGGTAATTTAAATACCAGAATGCGGTCACCTTCGTTTAATGTCTCCATCATAGAAGGACCCCAGACTTCATATCCTTCAATAATAAACGAATGAATAAACCAAACACACAAAACACATAAGATTAATATTTTAATAAAAGAAAATACTTCGCTTACCAGAGAAACTTTTTTGTCCTCTGTGGGCTTATGTAAACTCTTGTTATTGTTCAATTCTTCTGTTTCGTAACTCATAAAATTATCTTTGTTTTCATAAAAAACGGATTTATTAAATATCTCTATGACAAAAGTCGGTTTATCCCATCTAATAAAATTTGTTCTTCTATCTGCCAATTATACCTTATTTCAACTGCTTTTCGCCCATTTTTTCCTAAACGATTTGCCTCTTCTGGATTAGTAATTAAGGAAACAATTGCATCGGCAATGGCTTTTGGATTGGTTACATCTATACACAAGCCACATTCGCTTTCTTTGACAATTTTAGCCACTTCAATTGCAAAGTCAGGAACAATTACAGGGACTTCTTCACGCATATAATCAAATAATTTATGAGGCATGGCTAATGTATGATTTGAGAAACCAGGTTGAAAAAGGATTAGCCCAATCTTTGAAACCCGTATATATTTAGGAACTTCTTCAAACGGCACAACACCTAATAGATGTATATGTTCGTCTAATTTCTTATCATGAATTGCTTTCCGATATTCTTCCTCACTTCCATAGATATACTCACCAAGAATAATGCAACATAAAGACGGTATCTCTTTTACTGCTATTTCCATTGCTTCTAATAATTGGTAAGAGCCACGAATCGTGCCAAAAACCCCTTGATGAATAATTGTGGGAATATTTGCATATTTTTCTAACAATGATTGTGGTATATCAGAACAAATAGGTTGCAAGTGGTTTGTATTAAGCACAGTAATACGTGGTGTTGAAATTCCTTTCCACAAAGGTTCAAAACTTTCGCGAGTCAAAATTATTAAGTCAGTGAACCGTGCAAATAATCTCATTACTTTCAATGTTAGATATTCAATGGGCTTATGCAAAAACTTGGGGAAAAATTGAGCCATTTTATTCGGATTATGTTCGTGCATATCAAATACCACATTACCCCCTTTGAATAATTTAATCATGAGTGCAGAGACCCATGATTCAGGCTCTGGGGCTATATAAATATCTGTAGAAACTTTTTTCCCTAACTTAAAAAGTGTATATATTGATTTTATTCGGTTCCACAAACCCTTTTTACGAGGAAACAGAATAAACTGAACCCCTATATCACTTAGTGGAGGAGATTCAGAGGTGTAAGGACAAATTGAGCAAACTTCATATCCATCATTAATAAAACTATTTGCTAATTTATAATACATTCTTTTATCAAATGGCTCATGGTAAACATTTAAAAGGGTTATTCTTCCTTTTGGTTTCGTCACTTGTTATCGCCTTTCTCCAACACCGCCAATATTTCCTTTACTGCGGCATCCAATCCTATGAAAATGGAACGGGCTATGATGTCATGCCCGATGTTTACCTCCCTTAAATCAGGGATTTTTGCTACAGGCTCGAGATTTCGCACTGTTAATCCATGACCTGCATGTAGAGCCAATCCCAATTGTGTTGCTATTTTACTTGCTTCATATAATCGTTCCAACTGTTTACAAACTTGTGTTCCAGTAGCATTAGCATAAGCCCCTGTATGTAACTCCACACTATCCGCACCAATATTTGCACTGGCACGGATTTGTTCTGGCTCTGGGTCAATAAACATACTGACTTTAATCCCTTTTTTGTGCATCCCTTCCACAACCTTTTTCAGTGCTTCCTCTTGTCCCGCAACATCCAAACCTCCCTCCGTTGTAATCTCTTGCCGATTCTCTGGAACGAGACAAACTGTATAAGGAACAATATGATGTGCTATCTCTATAATCTCTGGAACTGCTGCCATTTCAAGGTTCATGCGGACAAGCAAAACTGCTTTAAGATTTTCGACATCTCTGTCCTGAATATGCCTTCGGTCCTGTCGCAGATGAACAGTAATCTGGTGAGCACCTGTCATTTCACATATCTTTGCAGCGGCTATGACATCAGGGACTTTCCCTTTTCTTGCTTCTCGCAGGGTAGCAACATGGTCTATATTCACTCCAAGTTCTATCATCCTACATACCTCCAAACACAATTTAAGATTTTAATAATACAGTAATTTTCTCCACTAATTTTCTGCAATAAATTTCCGCTTTCCTCAGTTCTGAATGTTGGACCATAATACGGACAACAGGTTCTGTCCCTGAATAGCGAATAACCACCCTACCTTCTCCATTCAATTCCTTCTCAGTTTCATTTGCTATCCTGTTCAATTCATTTTCGGATAGTCTTATTTTTCCGTCATAAGGAACTTTTCCATGCTGTTCTGGTAAAGGGTGATAAATTTTTCCTAACTCTGAAAGAGGCTGTTCTGTCCTAACCATATTGGCTAAAACTTGTAGGGCTGCAATTGTGGCATCCCCTGTAACATTATAATCTAATAAGATAATATGTCCTGATGGTTCACCTCCCAGATTAGCCCCTACTTTTTTCAAAGTCTCTGAAACAGTTCTATCGCCAACTCCTGTTCTAATGACTTTTCCTCCGAAATGTTCTAATGCTCGTTCTAATCCTGCATTTGCCATTACAGTAGTAACCAATGTTTGGTTTTTCAGAATTCCCCGCTGCAGATAGTCCGCACCAAGAATAGCGATAATGGCATTACCATCTAAAAGTCTACCCTGTGCATCTGCCATGACCAATCTATCACCATCACCATCAAAGGCAATTCCGACATCTGCCTTCTCGCGGATTACTTGCGCTCGCATCTCTTCTGGATATACCGAGCCACAATGTTCATTAATATTAACTCCATTGGGTTCATTGGCAATAGGTATAACAATAGCACCCAATTCAGACAAAGTCTCTGGACCTACCTTATACATAGCACCATTTGCACAATCTACAACTATTCGCAAACCATCTAAACGCATACCTTTAGGAAATGTTGCCTTAACAAACTCAATATACCTCCCCACTGCATCATCTATCCGTTTTGCTGTTCCAATCTTCTCACCTGTTGGTCTAAGTTGGTCTACTTCACCTGTTTGAATCAGCCGTTCAATTTCATCCTCTACTTCATCCGCTATTTTATAACCGTCTGGACCAAAAATTTTTATCCCATTATCGTAATAAGGATTGTGCGAGGCACTAATCATGATTGACCCATCACACCGTAAACTACGCATAATATAAGAAACGCCGGGTGTAGGTAGAGGTCCTGTAAGTAAAACACGCACGCCAACAGAACATAAGCCTGCTGTCAACGCATTTTCAAGCATATAACAAGAACGGCGCGTATCCTTACCAATCAGGATGGTATGCTGTCGTTCTTCGCATTGGAAAATAGTTCCTGCTGCTCTACCTATTTTAAGAGCCATTTCTGTTGTCATGGGGTGGACATTTGCTACGCCACGGACACCATCTGTCCCAAAAAGCCGTTTACTCATATTTTTATCCTTTATCTGTCCCATAAATTATAGCCTCACTCATACGCACAACTCGAACCATTTCCTTTACTTGATGAACCCGAACAGCATCTACACCCTGGAAAACGGACCATGCTACGGTTGCTGCTGTGCCTTCAACTCGTTGGGCAACAGGTAGATTCAATATGGTTCCAATTGTTGTTTTATTTGAAGTTCCTATCAGAATAGGTAATCCAAATTTGAAAAATTCTCTAATTCGTCGTAGTAATATTAGGTTCTGTTCTACTGTTTTGCCAAAACCAAATCCGGGGTCAATCCATATTTTTTTTTCATCTATGCCATGCTTTACTGCAAAATTTAATCTTTCTTCAAAGAAAGAACACATATCCGAGATTAAATCGTCGTAATGTGGTTCTATTTGCATAGTTTTTGGTGTGCCTTGCATGTGCATCAGTATATACTCACAACCTGCTTCTGACACAACCTCAACCAATTCAGGGTCAAGTCGAAAGGCAGAAATATCATTAATTTTTGAGACGCCATATTTTAAGGCTTTTCTTGCTGTATCAGCACGATAAGTATCCACCGAAATAGGAACAGAAACATTTTGTAACTTTTCTAAAACAGGTAAGATTCTTTGTTGTTCCTCTTCTTCATCAATTGGTTCTGAACCTGGTCGAGTAGATTCCCCACCTATATCTATCCAATCACAGCCGTCTTCTATCATCTGTATTGAATGTAAGTATGCTTTATCTGGTAATGAATATTGACCCCCATCATAAAAAGAATCAGGTGTAATATTCAAAATCCCTATAACCTGTGTTCTTTTAGTCATTCTATTGTATTCCCCATCCCTAAAAATTTAAGCAAAATCGGGTAAGGGCGGTTGATTTGGTGGTTGTTTAGGTGCAGATATTTCTGGAACGACTTTATCTGGTGTTTCTATGGGTTTTGCTTCTTCTCCCGTTAGTTTCTTACCCTTTCCTTTTTTCCATCGTTCTGGGAGGACATGTTCACCTCCGACGGAACATATAATATCATCAATTTCATCAGATTCAAGTGTTTCTTTATCATATAAGGCTCTGGCTAACGAATCTAATACATCTCTATATTTCTCAAGAAGTTGTTTTGTGTCCTTATAAGCATCTTCTAATATTTTGTGTACTTCTCGGTCAACCGCGGCTGCTGTTTCTTCACTGAACTCACGCATTCGCACAAAATCGCGACCCAAAAAAACCTCATCATTCTTACCAAAGGCTATGGGACCTAACGAGCTCATACCCCATTCGCAAACCATAGAATGGGCTAAATGTGTTGCCTGTTGTAAATCATTAGCACAACCACTTGTATATTCATTAAAAATAATTTCTTCCGCAGCTCGTCCACCCATTGTTACCCGAATTGTTGCCAGACACCACTTTTGTGTCAAATTATGTCTGTCTTCTTCTGGCAAAAAACTTGTAACACCAAGGGAAGGACCACGAGGGATAATAGTTGCCTTATGTATTGGGTCAGCATCGGGAGATAGCCTACCTATAAGCACATGTCCAGCCTCGTGGTATGCTGTTTGTAATTTTTCTTTTGCACTTAATATCAAACTTTTCCTCGCGGGTCCCATTAACACGCGGTCTTTTGCATCTTCAAAATCAATCATACTTACTTTTTCTTTGTTTCTTCGTGCTGCGAGAAGAGCTGCTTCATTTACGACATTTGCAAGGTCTGCACCTGAAAAGCCCGGTGTGCTTCTAGCCAGAACATCTAAATCTACATCATCATCTAAAGGTACTTTTTGATTTCGAATATGCACTTCTAATATTTGTTTTCTACCTCGCACATCTGGATTTGCGACAACAATTTGTCTGTCAAATCGTCCCGGACGAAGTAATGCCCTATCCAACACATCAGGACGGTTAGTAGCTGCCATCAAAATTACGCCTTCATTACTATTGAAGCCATCCATTTCTACCAGCAATTGATTCAGTGTTTGTTCCCTTTCATCATGTCCACCGCCTAAACCCGCTCCACGTTGCCTACCCACGGCATCAATTTCATCTATAAATATGATACAAGGAGCATTCTTATACCCTTGCATAAACAAATCACGGACACGGCTTGCTCCTACTCCCACAAACATTTCTACAAAATCAGAACCGCTAATACTGAAGAAAGGCACATTTGCCTCACCTGCCACCGCACGGGCTAATAGAGTCTTACCTGACCCTGGGGGACCTACTAACAAAACACCTCGCGGAATCCTGCCACCTAAACGCGAAAACTTTTTGGGGTCCTTTAGATATTCAACTATCTCTTTTAACTCTTCCTTTGCTTCATCTACGCCAGCCACATCATCAAAAGTTACCACTTTATCGCTCTGATTTACTAATCGCGCACGACTTTTCCCAAATGATAACGCCTTATTGCTACCACCTTGTACCTGTCTAAACATCAAAAACCAGAATAATCCCATTATAATCAGTAGAGGAAGAA
>DAOOVZ010000163.1:0-6612 GCA_035370665.1 Candidatus Hydrogenedens sp. | reverse complement strand
AATTTCTATAATGAAGAAAACAAATTAATAGTGTTTTTTTGTGTTTCTTTGTAGCCTCTGTGGTTAAGGAATTCTCCTCTCAGGTAAAAAATATAAACGGACAAAGAGTGAAATGCCCCTTTTAGTGACATTATAGTAAATATTTTGTGACCTGCTACTATTGTCCTATATATTATTTTCCATAACGATAGAATAGCACCATCAAAGTATTTACAGCAGGTTCAATAGCAGGAGGCTTGGATTGATAGTGGACAAATTCTACATGTCCATCCATGTATAGCGTATTGCAGACTTGAGCTGCATGATTGTAAATTGACATCCCTCGACCGTAACCCATCTGGTCAAACATGACAATAATCTCACTTTGCGATACAGCACTTGCACCGGGATTGTTTATATCCGAAATCATAAATCATTCAATCCCTTCACGAAGCCTATATATCGTGTTTCCTCCTCCATTTCCACAACGATAATACTGAACAGAGTGACCTGTAATATCCTGTTCAATAGCCTTTAATATGGCTTGTCGCTGTGTATCCGTGGTATTAGAGGGTTCAAGTAAACCTGCCACTGCTTCCAGATTGTTCGATACCAATTGATATGCTCCTATTGCAAACTGGATGGGAAAGGTATCTTCCGCGTATGAACTTATATGTAAATAATCTATCAGCATACTAATTTCAGGCAATTGGTTAAGCACAGACACTTTTTCGGGGTTTGCACCCAATCTATCCATTATCCAGCCAATATAAAAGTAACTTGCACCAATTGCCAAATAAAAATTCTTGTTTATCATGCTCCCCAGACAGAGTATCGTCTTGTAATAAACATAGCAAGTAGAGTAAAAACTACACATCCGGATATGAACAATATAATACCACTGTGTCGTTTCTCTCTATTATCTATTCCCAGGTCTGGTGTTTTACGCAGATTAAAAAATTCCTGGGATAAGGGCTTATTCACCTCTACTTTGTCTTTGTACATTTCTAATTCTAATCTTGTATCCACTTTGTACGGTATCTTTGCCAATGCAAATAACCTTTCATATTGAGATATTTTTCCTTCCCTAAATTCAGTCTCTATTTTTCTACTCAATTCATTGTCAGGGTCTGCATTATACCGTTCAATAGATACTCTAACAGGCAAATACAAATTCTCAGGAAAATCAAGATATTCCTCAAATTGTATTCGACTGTCTAAGAGTCTTGGATTATCGCAATCAACAGGTCCCTCATATTTATATTCAGAAAAGATACTTTTATCTAATGTCCTCGATGGGTAAGACACCTCGTCAATTCTAAAAATTTTGTAATCTGCATCTACCCACACTTCATATCCTTTAGAACTCTTTTGGGGTTTTAGTTCATCTATCTCTGCATAATGCCATAGTTTAATATAATCCCCTTCCTTGCTAACATAATAAGGTCCAGGTGATTTGAGAAATGAGATGAATGACTGTCCCCAATTAAAGCGGTAAGAATATGCACCTGGTCCAAGTTGTCCAAAAAATTCAAAAAAATATATGGGTGGAGGAGAATAATTATCAACAGTACTAGATTTTGTTATCTCGAAATCTCTAGATTCATACCATAAATATCTATACCCATAAGGTTTCTTATCATAAATAACTTGCACAAAGCTTTCTGCAACGAGTTTTTTACCCTGCTGTTGTTCGGACTGATTGTATTTGTAATAATTCTGTTCTTGTTCTTCTAACTTTGGTTTAACCGGTCCAAGTAAAGAACCAGATGGGTTATCTGTTTCCTTTGGGGATGAAGGTGGAATGGGAGTTTGGTCTTTCTGCGAAAATATTAAAGGATGAATACAACTATGATAAAAATAATCCTGTTTCCCTATTTTACCAATCCATGCAATTTCATTTTCCGTAACCTCGTGAATCTCCTTCACCTCCGAAGAACCTACAAGTTTTGAGTGAAGGTCATAATAGTCTATTATTACACTATATGCACAGTAAAAAGTTTCCAGTTTGTCGAGAATCATTTTATTCTCGATATTCTCTATGAGTTGTTTAACTTCCTTCTCATCCCATTTTGGCTCACATGGAGGAGAAGATAAAATAGAAAAAATGACATACATACAAAATATACAATTCATAACCTGACCTTTAATTTGTTTTTACTAAATTTTTTTGTTGTAAAGAAACATCTATTCAAACTAAACCCATCTTTGTCTATTAGATATTCTTTAATTATATTTTGCTTTATATAACATTAATAATATACACACTGTTCATCTACATAGCAAACAGTTTCCTTCTAAATCTTCTAATGAAGCATCTTATACTCATTGTAGGTCTCCTTTTGTTTGTGAGTTTGAATTTATATATATATATATTCAACTTTCCAATAAATAAAGTTTAGCATTTTTTTTGAAATTTCAAGTCTTTATTGTAACAAAATATTAAAAGCAATGATTATAAAAATTTAGTGGATTAGAATAAATAAAAAAATGGAGATGGAGAAGAAAAAGAAATCGGGATGTTTTGATTAGTGTAGTGGAGAATGGTGATGGATGGCAGCCCCTACGGGATTCGAACCCGTGTGACAGGACTGAGAATCCTGCATCCTCAACCGCTAGATGAAGGGGCCAAAATTTATGCCATTAGATAATTTATATAAAGTATTCTAACAAAAGATTTCTTTGTATGACAAACGAGAATATAGAGGAGTTTGTACCTGTGTATTTATATGGACATAAATAATTCATAATCCTAAAAATAAAATTGGCTGCCGGACTAGGACTCGAACCTAGACAAGCCTGATCCAGAGTCAGGTGCCCTACCAATTAGGCTATCCGGCAACCGATTTCTATGAATTATATAATAAATACTTTCCCTTTTTAAAACTACCTGCTCTGTAAGTAAAGATAAGTTTTTACAATAACTAAACAAGGCTTGCAAAAAAAGGACTCATTGAAGGATACTTGTTATTATCAGATATTTACAAATGTCAGAGTTAATATGAAACAGTTGATTAAAATAAGAAAGGTAGTTTATGAGAAAGTTTGTGGTCATACCACTTTTGTTTCTGTGTGTTGTTTCATGGAGTGATAGTAACAAAATAATCCGTGAAATTTTGAAAGAACCGTTGCCTCCTGAGGAACTGTCCTATAAGATAAGTGATGATACTATTTCTATTCAGGGTCCAACTTTTAATTATGTGGTAAATAGTAAAAATGGAAGTATTGTGGACATAAAAGTATTGCGAGAAGATGATGAGGTTATTCGATTAAAGGACCCTGTAACACTATGGTTTGATGAGGATAGTTTTGTAAAGGTTGCGAAAGGTGAGACGAAAATAGAAAAAGAAGGAAAGGACCAAATAATATTAAGAACGATTGGAAATTTGCTTCCTGAAGTCGGTTATTCAGTGAGAAACATTTTTTATAATGATGGTGTAGTGGTGTCAGAGTTTACCTTGAAGCCAGGTCAAGATTGGTCCTTAGCACAAGGGATTCGGTATGAACTTGCCGTAGAAGGATGTTTTACTCATTACTTGCATAAGAGGCGAGATACTGAAGGAATGGATTGCTATCAGGGTCCTATCCCTGCTGTGAGTGAAACTTTCCGTATGTATACCCCAACCTCTTGTTTAGAGATATTCAGTGATAAATCTGCTCTGGCAATGTTTACAGATATGGGCGATTATTATCGTTCGCCAAAGGAATTGGATTCATCGGCATTGCGAGTAGATACAAATGATAAGGGTAAGGCATTAGTAAGCATGCACCAGCACTTGATTCATGTGGGCAAAGATGGTGAGCCTTATATGCTTCGTGCTGGTAAGACATTTAATTTTAGGGTTGGTCTTGTCATTGCACCAAACCGATTACCGCATCCGCGACGGCACGATTTGCGAATGTTTATCTGGGTAGGCGATGAAAAAAATCCTTATCCAACGGATGAAGAAATCAGGACAGTAGCACAATTAGGTTTTACTCTATTTCAGATGCATCGTTTGGGTCCACCCGGAGAACCTCGACCGCCAGCAGAGGAATTGGAACGCGTAATAAAGACAGTCCACGGTACGGGTATGTTGTTCCTATGGACAGCAAATGCAGATTTACAATATGCACACGCAGAGGAGGTAAAGAAACGGTTGGATGCAGGTAAATGGGCTGAATGGGAAGGATACAATTATGGAGGGAGATATACAGCATCCATGGACCCATTTTGCGACCTAATGGCTACATGTCTTGCATCGCCGAATGGTCTGGCTGATTATCGTATGAAGTGTAATCAAAAAATGTTGGAACGATATTCGGTAGATGGAATGTATATTGATGATAATCTGGGATATGCAAACTGTAAGCGATGGAAAGAACATAATCACCCCCAGCAGGTTTACGATTGCTTGATTGAACTTCATGATGTCAATTGGCAGCGGAGACAATTATTTCATGAAAAATGTCCATACACATTTTTGGTAGACCATTGTTCCTATGCTTTTGTGCTCCCTATTATTGCACCGTTTGATGGACATCTCTTTGGCGAAGGATATGATTTTTCATCTGTGGAAGAATATAAATCTATATTTGGCTCTTTTGAAAATATGTATGCCCATGGTTTTTTATATGCGGGTGATGATGAGTCTAATCGGTGTCCGACAGAGTCGGCTTATGCCTTTGATTTGCTTACAGGAGGTGGACAATATTGCTACTTAGATTGGCGACTGTGGAACGAAAAATTCCCTTATGCGAAAGGTGTCCATCCACTCGAAAAAGTGCATATCAAGACATATAACTTGATTCAATACTATTTCGGTATGTATGAGACATCACCAGTAGAAGAATGGAAAACCTCTGAGCCATTAGTTTATGGTGCAATTTATCATAATACAGTCTGGGATAATTACCTTGCAGTAGTTGTAAATCGGAATAACGAGACGAAAACATGTTCTATGCTGGATGTAAAGAAAGTATTGCAAAATTTAGTATCTAAAAATTGTCCAATTGTTTGCTATGACATTCTTCAACAAACTACCTCAATGGTTTTGCCGAATGAGGTAGGTAATATGTTCACCAATCTTTCATTAGAACCGTATCAAATCCGTGTGTTCTATATATGTGCCAAACCTGACCGTCATGTATTCTACCTCTGGGGTGGAAAACGACTCTCAGAAGATTGGGATGTATCTGCACAGACATTGACGCTTAAATTGGATGCACCAGAAGGAATTGAAGATACAATTGTCCTCTATAATAATAAAAACACAATAAAGAATATTACTGTGAATGAACAGACGGCAGAATTTTATTACAATACTGACAAAAAAATAGTATCTATAAAAGTGAGATTTACATTTAAACCGATTGTAGTAAAAATCAAATGTCAAAATATATAAAAATTTTATTTACAGACCAATTTTTGTATAATATTTATAAATGTTATTTAACTCTTATTTTTATTATATTAAAAAATTAACAGGAAGGAGTTATCTTATGAGAAAGGCTCTATTTTGTGTGGTATTAGGGTTGGTTTTGTTTACCCTGAATTCTTACAGTGTTACTTATGAGTTTGATGCTGGTGAAGGCTGGACAGTTGGTCAGCAGGTAGCCAATTTCAGATTGGAAGGTGGAAAATTAATATTTGACACAACAGGGGGAGACCCCTTTATTTATTCTCCGGACAATTTGGGTCTACCCGGAACATCTTTTAGAACTATACATCTGGATGTTGAAGTTAGTGGAATCAGTAATTTACCTTTTCAATTGTTTTATACCACTACTGCTGAACCGGGTGTAAGCGAGGAAAAGTCTTTTTATTTTACAGTTTATCCTGGCAGGCGTTCATATCTGTTAAATGTTCCTGAGCAACTTATTACAGCAGGTAAAGCAAATAAATGGGATGGACAAACAATCAAGCAACTTCGTCTTGACACGGGTTCTACAGCAGGTATTACTGTAAAGATGGATTGGGTAACCCTCGGTGATACATGGGAATTTGGAACCAATACGAACTTTGAAGGTTGGGGTAATTTCAGTTGTGCACAAAATGCACAGGTAATAGGTGGCTATCTTTCTTATGACTTCTCCTGTGGTGACTCATTTATGCAATTTATTCCAAATATACCTACCCAGACCGTTTGGGGTGGTTATCACAAGTGGTTAGAAGCAGATATTGATTTTACTGCAAGCAATCCAGACATTTTCCAGTTATTTTTTACTAATGCCCAGGCAGAAGGTGTTTCTGAACCAAAATCTATAAAATTTTATTGTCGTCCCGGACGCTATACCTATTTAGTTCACATTCCACAAAGACTTGCAGAGGAAGGTAAAGCAGATAACTGGACAGGCAAGTCAATTTTTTCACTTAGATTTGATACCGGTGGACAATCAACCGGAAATGTAAAAATATATTCATTCAAATTACGCCGTGGTCCAGAACCAGACCCAAATAATATGAACAATATAACTTACAATTTTGACCTTCTTCCTTACGCTGGGCTACCCGGACACAAACAGGGATGGTATGCTGGAGGAAACATTACTTCTATGACTGCACTTGCCTCAGGTGTCTTAGAGGTAAAGCCTAACCCTTCAAGTAACGACCCATATTTTTGTGTCAATCCTCAATATTTTAATCCGAGCGAT
>DAOOVZ010000162.1:0-6734 GCA_035370665.1 Candidatus Hydrogenedens sp. | reverse complement strand
GGAAAATATAAAGAAAGTGCAGACAAATTGGAGTGTTCTTTCCTTTATGGTCTGACTGATTCAGTAGTAGTCTGGCATAACTGGCAGAGATGGGGCTATGACTATCGCCTTCCGGACATTTATCCACCAAATCCAAATTTTGGCACATTTGAAGATTTTCTCTATCTGGTTAATGCCTGTAAGAAACACGGAGTCCTTTTTGCTCCTCATGATAATTACATAGATTTTTATCCGGATGCAGAAGGTTATTCATACAGTAAAATAGCCTTTACAAAAGAAAGGACACCTATTAAAGCCTGGTATAATGCAACTCGGCAGGCACAAGCCTATCGTTGGCGACCTGACCAAATTTTTTCATCTATTGAGAGAAACCTGAAACTTATTAAGGACGGATTTTCTCCCACTTCATATTTTATTGATGTCTGGTCTTCTACCTGTCCTCATGATTACTGGACTGATGATGGCAACTTTTATACACGACTTTATACAATAGATGTTTGGAGAAAATCTTTTGAATGGATAAGAAATTTTCTTGGAAATAATGCTCCACAAATTTCTGAAAGTGGGCACGACCAATTGATTGGTTGGCTTGATGGTGCACAGACAAATCACCTGCGGGTTGATATACCACCATCGGGTTATTATGGTTGGGCTGTTTGGGCAATTCACTGTAAAGATTCTGAGCGTATACCATGGTTCGATACAGCACATCATAGTAAATTTGTATTACATGGTGCTGGTTATGAATCACGCTATTCCGCAGGGCTGGATACACACCTCCACGGAATATACAGTGATGATTATATCTGCACAGAAGTCCTCACGGGTCATCCGGCTATGGTTCCCGCACCTTTTGGCAGAGATGTTATTCGCAAATACTGGCTACTACACGACATTATGCAAGCACTTGCGCTAAAAGAGATAAACAATGTTCAATTTATAGATAGCGATATTCATAAGCAATTTATTCAATGGGATAATGGTGCTGAAGTTTGGGTCAACAGGGGAGATAGAGACTGGCAGATGGAAGGACGCACACTTCCTCAATATGGTTTTTATACTTATATACCGACAAATGAAGGAACAATAGAGACAGCCATAGAAAAGAAGGATGGAGTGATTGTTGATTGGTCTCGTTCTCCATCTATGATATTTGTCAATGCCAGACCACCATTAATTGAGAGAGTTCCGATTAGGGTAAAGGTTTCTTCTCTAAAATATAAAGGAAATAGACAAGCCGATGTGGAACTTCAATGGGAAGCCGAAAAACCCTTATCGGAAGAGATGTCTATATTTGTCCATTTCGTTGATAGAACAGGTAATATAATATTCCAGTCAGGGAACAATGTCCCTATCCCTACAACCCAATGGCAGGGGACTATCAAAAGTTCAGGTAGTTTCTTTATCCCTGAAAATATTAAAGTGGGTGAAGAATTTGAGATAAGAGCAGGGTTATTCAATCCAGCCACGGGAGCAAGGGCACAATTAGACGGATTTGATGATGGCACTGTGCGTATTCGTTTAGGAAAGATTCAATTAGAAGGTGATGAAAATAATATCCAGAACATAACATTTACACCGATAGAAGGGGAAGACCCAATTTTGGCAAGGTTGAACCTTAACAAGAAAATGATAGATTTCGGTAATATTATTACTAATGGTGCGGCAAGACTGACTTATGACGGAAATGATATTCTCATAACTCCTCTTCCTGATAGTCCTCAATTTGAAATGAGGCTTCTTTGGGATAAACTACCCTGGCAGTTAAAAAAGGCGGAAATGGTTGAAGAACTCAATGACAAAGGAACTATCTTATCTAACTATAGCCTTCAATGGGAGAATAATGTTGCAGTGCTTACTATCAGACCCGGTGTCTTTGCTTATCGGTTAAAGTAAGAAAACTTTCAATAAAATTATATCTGGGAATAGAATTCCGAGTTGAACATATTGTCAAAATGTGGATTCATTTATGAATTATTATGAAACAAAGAGTTAATGATAACTGTCTAAAGGTAAGAAATGTGAGGAGAAGTAATAAAAAGTTACCTCAATTTTATATTAAACTGAATAAAAATTAAGAGAGGTTAGTCTTCTTGTGTTTAGAAAATACCTGTCCTGGTTTTTTGAGGGGTTCCAAAAACGGACCCTGCTCCAAAGTCTTTTTACCGCTCTTTTTGTTTTATTGGCGGTGCAACTGTTTACTATTGGCGTGTTAAGTGAGCGGTTGCCTATAGAAGTTTCCCGTCCATATTATCAAGAAATGAAAATTTTTACTTTTGAGCCGAGAGAAAAATTGACTATAGATAATGTAGATGGTGCAATCAATATCACTCCAAGTAAGGGTTCAAAGATAATAATTAATGCAGATATGCGTGGCTATCCACGACGATTTAAAGATAGGGAAAAGGTAAACAAATTTTCAAAGCAATTGTTTCAGATTATAGAAAGTGAAAGCCATATTTCAGTAGAGACAGAACCACATTCCCGTCCTGATGGTGTTGAATTTCGAATAGATTACCAAATTACTGTTCCTGAAGGAATAGACCTGGAAATTAATATTACAGGCAAAGGTAGTGTATATATAACGGCAGGTGTAAAAGATGTGTCAATACATTCTAATCAAGGGGATATTACTATAATCCAACCACAAGGTAATATATTTGCACAAACTATATTGGGAAGAATTGATATTAGTAATATCAAAGCCTCTGCAGAAATTCAAACTATCAATGGTGCTATTTATGCAACAGTGGAAAAAGGAAAAATAAAAGCCAACTCCGTAAATGGTAATATTCAAACTACATTGTTAAGTGAGGAAATAGAAACTTGTGATTTAACCGTTACTAATGGTAACATATCCCTAATATTACCCGAACTGTTTTCATCGAAGATTATGGCTAAAACCTATCGTGGTTATATAAGTTCTGAGTTTCCACTTGGGGATATTACTCCGGGAATGCAAGTTCGTCAAATAGAAAAACAGATAGGAAAGGGAGTTGCTGATTTGAAATTGTTGTCTATGAATGGCAAAATATTAATATCACGGTTGATTCAGTAGAAACCGCAAGAAATAAATAAAGGTCATAATATTGTAGAGACAAGGAAAACTAAATGTTTAAATGGTTAAGTTCTTTTCCGCATTCGGGTAGTGCAGTAGCGGTTTACCCAGGTATTGCGGAAAAAGGAGAAGATGTTTCTGAACTAGAACTGGTTCAGAAAAGTCGGCAAGGAAATACAGAAGCCTTCGCAGAGTTAGTCCGAAAACATCAACAAATTGTGTTTAATATCGCATATCGTTTTATGCGAGATACAGAACTTGCAGAAGATATGGCTCAGGAATCATTCATTAAAGCATTCAAACATATCAAAGGCTTTCGTGGTGATTGCACATTTTCCACTTGGTTATATCGAGTTACTTGTAGCGTTTGTTTAACAGAACTGAACCGGAGAAAAAAAAAGTTAGAAGTTGAATTACAGCCGAATACTCCTGCTGGAAGTATAGAGAATAAGGTTACCGAGCAAGAAATTGCTGAAAAAGTGCGAGAATGTGTAACTCGCCTTTCAGACCGATATTCTACTGTTTTAACCCTTTATTATTTAAATGGTATTTCGTATGAAGAAATTGCAGAAATTATGGGTATACCAGTAGGAACATTAAAAACATGGATGTTTCGTGCCCGTAAACAATTACGGAAAATTGTAGAAAAGGAGATATTCCCCAATGGTAGAGATTCATCATGAAGACGAATTGGATTCGTTTATAGAATCGGTATTGAGAGATGAAAAACTTATACCGGTACCTGTAACATTGCATTCTAATGTTGTTAAAAGATTAAAATTGCATGAACTAAAAGAACGGGAAAGAATTCGTTTCCGTTATCTTATGGCGGGGTTTGTTGTCACAGTTCTGACAATTATTTTAGGTGTTATATTTTCCATATCTTTCTATAAATGGTCTGTTATGTTCTGGTACGGTTCGGACGCAGGGTGGGGCTATTGGGATTATTGCCAGACTACATTCCAGACTTTCTGGACAAAGTATCAGGGGTCTTATTCTCTTTTATTAACCTTAGGTACCGCTATAACCACATTACTTGTTCTGGTTTCTCCATGGGTAAAATCCCACAAAATGTAAGATATAAAATGCATCCAAATTGTTTTATAGAACATCCTTTTACAAAAAAATATTTGTTTGTTTTATCCTTTTATAAGTATCCTTCGTTATAATATATACAATTACTTGTATATTATGATAAGAAAATGGAGATTTAATATATTTTATGAGAGATAAGATTTTTTTGTCTCGTGGTATAATCGAGGCAATAGTTATATTAGTCCTACTTGTTGGAATTGGGATAACCATTGCTTTCTTGTTTGCACCTCAAAAGCCTGAAGCACCACCACGCTCAAATATTTCCTACGAGGATAAACCACCCTCAAATACTTCAAAAACGGCGGGACAATATGATGAAGTCCTTCCAGAAGTAAATCCACCACCTATTGAAGAACCAACAAAAAAACAATCTTCCCAGACTGCTCCAACTACTGAAGGAATATCAGATACTCAACCTATATCGGAATTAAAAGAATTTTCAATTGTTGTAAAGGTTATTGATGGCAGAACAAATCAACCTATAAACGGTGCAAAAGTCATATTAGCAAGTGCAATTACATCAAGGCGAGGTCCAAAAGTTCAAAATGTTGGAGTTCCTTTAACAGGTCGCACTCGTATCGAGCCATACACAATAAGGGGTCCATTTAACACAGATAAAGAAGGAAGAGCCTATCTCCTTGTATATAACACAGATATTGCTCAATTCAAGCGTGAGAATATTCGTATTATTGTAAAATCAGGCGATTATGCTCAGGGGGAAGAGGTATTACCTGAGATTAAAGAAGATAAGCCGATAGAAATAACAGTCTCACTTTACAAAGGTGGGACTATTGAAGGTAAAGTTATTGAAGAAGGCACAGGTGAAGGTGCAGGAGGTGTTAAAATCCTTATTGATGAAGGTTCAAATCCATTTGCTGAACAGGGGAAAACAACCCCATCTTCATCTGTAATAAGTGATGAAAAGGGCAATTTCCAGATAACAGGACTTATTCCTGGTACCTATGGATTATATGTTTCGATTGAAGGGACACCGTATTTACCAAGTAAGAAAGAATTTCCATATAAAAAGGTTGCTATCACTTCACCGCAAGATGTGCAAAAAGGGATTATATTCAAAGTTTCTCCTGCAGGAATGATTTGGGGATATGTTTTAAATATGTCTGGTGAGCCTGTTACTGGTGCAGAACTTATGCTTACAACCTCACAAAGCATCTTTTCACAAGCAGTAAATGCCCTGCTTACTCGGGAAGCTCCGAATACAACGACATCTGACGACACTGGCTATTATGAAATGGGGGGTGTTCCTCTCAATCAAGAATGGCGATTGTATGTAACTGCGGGTGGTCCATATACACCACAATTAAGTGATGTGTTTGCCTTAACTCCGTCTTATCGTGTTGTCCGTGTAGATGTCAATGTATTTGATGGCACTTCGGTTTCTGGCTTTGTTCGTGATACTTCTGGGAATCCTGTGCCTAAAGCAGAGATTGTTTGTATGCCTGAGTATAGTGCTATCTTTTCACCCCTTGACCAGCCAACGACCTTCCGTAATGTAACTACACAAGAAGACGGTTCATATTCCATCACAGGAATTCCACAGGGTAATTACCAACTTTTAGCATGGAAAGCAGGCTATAAAGTACCTTTCTCCGGTGTAAAATTTGCCAGTGATGGATTTTCAAAACTTGGTGGCATTAATATCACATTGGAACCTGTTGAACCTGGTGAATTTTCTGTATTTGGAAAAGTAACTAATCCGCAAGGAGAACCTTTAAGTGGAGCAGAGGTTAATTTAGAAGGTGTTTCTACGGTCGGTTTCCAATCAGAAAAGCATTCAACAACAACAGATAGCAGTGGTAATTATCGGATTGATGGCGTCAATATAGGCTACTATGAATTGAGAGTTTCCTATCCCGGTTATGTAACTCGCACATTATACAGTGTTCGGTTTAACCAGCCTACAGATGTAATATTACAGACCTTTGGTGTTATTCGTGGACAGGTATTAGTAAAAGAAACCAATTCACCATTAGAACAACCATTTACTATCAATGCAGCACCTGCACCTTTTAGCGCAGATTCTTCTGGTGATATCGCTCTGGCACAATATACAACCGAACCAACCGAATCCTCATTTACAAATCCAGAAGGGAAGTTTGAACTTCAGTTGGGTCCTGGTGTTTTTGAACTCACAGCAAGTTCAGAAGAATATGTAGAAGGAAAATCGCAAGTTATGGTACAAGAAGGTCAAACTGCGGATGTGCAGATTTTTGTATCAAAACAAGGTGCAGTTGTGGCTGGAAAAGTAACTATTCGCGGTAGTGGAAATCCACAAGGGACAAGTGTGTATTTAATTCAATCAACCTCAGAAACCGAAGCCATGACTAGAGCCCTTCTTGGCGGAGAACTTTCTGGTGGTAAGATGCAAGTAGTCGGTGAAGATGGGGTATTCCGCTTTGAATCTGTTGCTGAGGGGGATTATGTTATTATTGCACAGCACGAAGGCTATGCCATGGGCAGTAGTGGTCCCATTACACTTCAAGCAGGACAACATTTAGAAAACATTACTATAACTATGGGTTCAGGTGGAGGTCTGGAAGGGCATGTATATATTGATGGA
>DAOOVZ010000161.1:0-6755 GCA_035370665.1 Candidatus Hydrogenedens sp. | reverse complement strand
AATGGGGAGAAAGTAAATGGGTTTGGTATCATTCGCACTGCAAAATTGTTTTATGGCGCAGTGGAACTATTACCTCCGGTAGCCGATTATGCCATGCTGGCATTAGCCTTAAATGCGTCTGCTCTGGGACAGGGTTTATCTATTGAGGACAGATTTAATTTAAGTCGTGCATTGAGGGCAGTGGAAATTTTACCCGAAGAAATGGAGGAGATGGGTGCGCGTGATTTTCGAGCCACTTCTATATTAATGGAGGATGATGTGCCTGCCATACTACTATCATGGGTTCCACCTGCTGAAGCAGATTATAGCCAGGTAATGTTAGTAAGAAAAACCGGTGGTTATCCAGAAAACACTCTGGACGGAGACCAGATATTTGTAGGGAAAGGTTCGTATTATTTAGATTTAAATGTGTCCCCGGGCATCGAGTATTTCTATTCACTATTAGTAGATATGGATGAATTTCCGCCAATAGAAATGTATGACAGTGCCATAGCAGGTGAATATGCACCTCCAGTTCTGACTCAGGAATTTACTTCTGTTGACCCCCGTGAACCTATAGCAAATGAAATTATATACAGTCAGATTTATTTTATTCCAACCGGTCATCCTGTCAATCTGCTGGGCGAGAATAAATATTCAGGTGGATATTACAATTATGAAGCAGTGTTTACCCCAGAGGTGTTTTCATTCCCAGTAGATAGACAGGATACAACTGGCACTGCTTATTCTATACCCCTTTCTACAGATGGACTCGTAAGTTTCGATTTGACCGATGTCCAGTTCCCATTCTTTGGCAAAAAGTATGCAACTTTATATTTAAGTGCAAATGGATATATCTCTTTTATCCCTGTAGGATTAGAAAATCCCAAAAACTTCCCATCCCTTGCCAGTCATTTTGCTGTTCCACGAATTTCTTTCTTGTTTAGTGATTTAGCACCTGATTCAGCAGGAGAAGTCTGGACAAGGAAATTAGAAGACCGATTTGTTGTTACTTTTGAAAATGTTCCCAAAAATGCAGTAGGTGGAATTACAAATCCGTTGTCAGGAGCAAATCCAGGTTCTTCTGTGCAGGTAGAACTTTTCTTCAGCGGGCATATTCGTATCACCTATCTACAATTAGACCCGAATTACTGTATCGTAGGGCTTTCGGATGGTAAAGGTGTTCCTATAGACCCGGCTCAATTATATTCAGGAGAGTTCCCTTATTCTCTTGATAGATATACAGATTTTCCACAACTTTCATCTACACCAACTCGATTGAGTTTTGAGCCTTCACCTCTATATACAGTATTGCCAGACCAGTATATTAGTTTTGAAGTTGCATCAGTGTTTTCTGGTTCTACTGTTCCGCGGCTATCCGCTTCCTGGCTGCGCGAGGATACACCGCCATTTGCAGACATGAAAAATGGTAAAGGTAAGTTCTCATGGACACCCACACGAGAAGATGAAGGCACACACTATTTAAGGGTTCTGGCAAGATTAGGGGAAGAATATGCTTATCAAGATATTCCTATAATAGTAAATCCAGTATCCGTGCTACCACAAGTAAAGAATCTGCGTATTTCATCTCAATCACCAGCAGAAGATACAACTGCCTCCCGGATTGTCACAGCAGGTAGACCACTGGTGGCAAGTTATGATTATATTCATCCTTTAATGGTGGATAATCCAACTCAATATGCAGAGGGATTAAGTATACTTTATTGGTTCCGCAATCATGAGGTTATACCTGTTTTGACAAACTATAAATCTGTTCCATCCAATGTAACCAAAGGTGGAGATATCTGGTATTTCCGAATAATCCCTATCACAATAAGTGGTCTCATAGGTGAAGAGGCAGTTTCTCCAATTATATATGTAGTCGGACAACCTGAAATTACAAGCATATATCCTAATAAGGGCAAATCTACTGGCGGTGAATCTGTCCGAATTCGCGGACGCTTCTTTACCGGAATTTTGAGCATAAAATTGGCTGGAATTCCTGTCCCTGATTATCGGGCAATAAGCGAAACAGAAATTGAGATAACAACTCCTCAGTGCTTACCGGGAATGGTAGATCTATACATCCAGACCGTAGGCGGCTCTTCACATTTATCTCAGGCATTTGAGTTCTACGAAGAGCCCGAACCTCAGCCTGAACCTGAACCTGAGAAAAGGCATTTTATTATCTCCTGCGGTAATAACCAATCATCTAATAGCCATCATTTTCTGGGCGACGGGATAATCATATCCCTGTTCCTTGTCTATTTGGCTTTGCGAAAAGAGAAAAGTAGTTCAATTTCATAATCAAAAAGATATTTATTGCTTGAAGGTATTTTCGCTATTGGAAAAAGTAAATCTTTTTATTCTTGTTTACTTTATTCTTTTGTGTTTAATCAATAGTATTGCAAATGCAGAAGAAGTTCCTGATGGACAAATCGCATATCTTAGCGGCGAGGATGTTGATACTTTACATGTGCATATTCTTGACCTTCAATCAAAAACAGAGAAAACGATAAGTAAAGCAAGTCATCATGGAGCACCCGTTTGGTCTCCAGATGGTAAAAGTATCGCCTTCTCCGCAAAAACCGATAAAGGGCTCAGTATCTTCATTCATAATTATGAAACAGACGAATGTCATGCCCTTAATCATCAATATTCCTGGAATGACAACCCATCATGGTCGGCAAACGGTAAGTGTATCGCATACACCTCCTGCGAAAAGGGACTTGTAGACCAAAAAGTTGCTGTGTATGAATTAGAAAACAACAAAGAAGAATTCTGGGGAGGTGAGAAAGTCTCATCTATCTTAACACCTGTCTGGTTCCCAAAGTTGGACATACTAAACGCAATGAATGCAACTGTTTCTCAGGTTACCTATACAGAGGGGTTTGATATACATAAATTTTTTGATGAGGGCTATTCTACGGGAGTGTTAATCGGTGTAGCTGTTTTCCCTCTGGAAAGTAAACGACTGACAACAGAGTTGGTCATATTCAGCAAATCTCAGGCAACACCGTTGCCAAAAGAATTGATGCTTGAATCTACACGATTTGAAGAATTGAACCCACAAGTATCGCCAAAAGGTTCAAGTTTGGTTTTTGAAACAAATGAATCAGGCGACCGTGAAATATATTACCTTGGGAGAAAAGGCATATCTAATATTTCTAATCATCATTCTGCGGATTGGAATCCTGTCTGGTCACCCAGTGGAGAATGGGTTGCCTTTGAATCATTTAGACATGGGCGTAGAGGTATTTATCGCGTATTCCCTGAAACTGCTCGTGTATTCCCCTTTGTGGTAAGTGCAGATTTTGATTGTTGGAATCCTACATGGTCCCCAAATAGCGAGTGGATATGCTTCGTCTCTAATCAAACAGGAACTCCTCAACTCTACTTAAAAAATATTACAGGAGAAAAAATAATTCCCTTAACAAATTCAGCGGTCAATCTAGCACCCAATTGGAGACCCAAAGCCAAATGATGTTTCGTGCAAAAAAAATATGCTTCTTTTACATTTGCGTCATATATGTTCTGGTATCTTATTTCTCTGCTTATGCACGGCTTGAAGATAGAACATTAGGAATTATCAAAATCCCCAACGAGGGTTGCCCTGTAATATTAGCACCGGGACAAACCTTCAAAGTCACATCAGAACAGAAAGGGGAACTGTTTCTCATTGATAATGAGAATCAAATCCTATCTTTAACTGCTCAATGGGAAAGTCTTACTTCCAATTTATGGGAAGCACTTGTAACATTAATAGGCAAAGGGATAAAAGAAGGTCCTTACTCGCTCCAAATCATTACGGAAACCAAGACAAAAGACATTAATCCCCGTTCTGTATGGGTTCAAAATTCATTCAAAGAATTTTATACTTTTGCACATATAAGCGACATACATATCCGTAGTAATGACCCTGATGACGAACAGACCTCAACTTTTCAGGAAATAATCGAAAAATTAAATCGGTGTGATGCTCATTTTATATTAATAACGGGCGATTTGACTCATGACGCTACAATGGAACAATGGGGAATGTTCCTCAAAATTCTGAACCAGTGCAAAAAACCTACATTTGTCTGTGCTGGAAACCATGACCGCAACAAAGATAATTATGAAAATATGTTTCATACCTCCACTTATGCGTTTAGATATGGGAAAGATGGCTATATAGTCTATGACACTAAGGAATATCGAGTCGCAGATAGTCGGGGTGAACAGGACACTTTACTATATCGCTATAGTAGAGAATTAAAATCAAGTCGCTGGATGTTCGGAATTACACACCGATACGAATTTACAATGGGCATACGGGCTCAAATAATACTCTTTGTAGATGACCCGATAGATTTTATTCTATATGGACATACCCACCGTGAAAATACAAAAGAAGAATCTATACTGCCTTGGGGAAAGACACATGTTTATGTTGTGCCTGCTGGAAAAGATGGCTACTATCGAATCTATGATGTTGGCGAAGGTGGCATATTACCGCGCCCAATACAGAATATTAAAGACCACAACTAAAACTTTTAAGTTTAGTTTATTCTCTTATAATGGAAATGAAGGTCTTCTGAGTGATATAATATTATAAATTCTTGTTATTCAATAAAATTTTGAATGGTTATTACCTTTCCTGATTCTTCCAAAAATATAAACATCATTTCGTTATTGTTAGGGATTTTTTATGCTTGAAACACTTATAAGACCCAAAAGTATAGCCGTTATTGGGGCATCAAGAAACCCGGGCAAGGTAGGATACTCTATCCTTGCAAACTTAATCTCTTCAAGTTTTGAGGGAAAGATTATCCCAGTAAATCCTCAGGCTGAAGAAATACTAGGTTTGAAATGCTATAAGACTCCAAAAGATGCAGAGATTCCTGTTGATTTAAGTATTATCGTAGTTCCCAGCAAATTTGTGAAATCTGCAATTGAAGAGTCGGCTCTGGCAGGAGCGAAGTCGGTCTGTGTGATTACTGCTGGTTTTAAAGAAATAGGACCCGAAGGGGCACTTCTGGAAAAGGAAATTGCAAATTATTGCAAAGAACATCGGATAAGACTTTTAGGACCTAATTGTCTTGGAATTATTAACACAGAAAATAAGATGAACGCCTCATTTGCAACACAGATGCCACGGCGAGGCTCTATATCCGTTATTTCCCAATCAGGTGCATTGTGCACCGCAATTCTGGATTGGTCAGTGGGACGCGGTATCGGACTTGCAAAATTAATTAGTATTGGGAACAAAGCGGATATATCTGAAATTGATTTGCTACAGATGTTAGGTGAAGATGAACAGACAAAGGTTATTGCATGTTATCTTGAAAATATTGTTCATGGAGAAGAGTTTATTAAGATAGCAGAACAAGTAGCGTCGGTGAAGCCTGTGGTGATATTAAAGGTAGGAACTACACAAGCGGGAAGCAAAGCAGCGTCATCTCATACAGGTAGTCTTGCAGGTGAAGATATTGCTTATGGTGCTGCTTTTCGCAGGGCAGGGATAATTCGTGCCGAAACTTTTGAATCATTATTTGACTATGCTTCTGCTTTTGCCATGCAACCTTTGCCTAAAGATGACCGGGTTGCAGTAATAACTAATGCAGGTGGCCCTGGTATTATGGCAGCGGATGCCATCGAAAATTCTGGTTTACAAGTGAAGCCCCTGCAAAGTTCCGTTTCTTCCGCACTTAAACAAAAATTGCCTCCTGCTGCAAGCGTATCAAATCCTATTGATGTTTTAGGAGATGCTGACCCCGAACGATATGCTATGGCTCTTAATGCTGCGTTAGATGACGAGACTATTGATGCCGTGATTGTCATACTTACACCTCAGGCAATGACCCGACCTGCTGAAACTGCACGCGCAATTATCAAAAATCTACGGGGAAACAAGCCTGTTCTTACTGCATTTATGGGTGGTGCAGATGTCATGCCAGCAAGAGAAGAATTGGTTACTGCAAATCTACCCGATTATCCATCTCCGGAACGTGCAGTATATGCTTTGAAATCTATGTGTGACTATTCTGCATGGCGTCGCAGACCTCCACGCGTAGTAGTGCGATTCCCTGTGAATCGGCGGAGGATAGAACGAATTATACGCAGACAAATCCGTGAGGAAAGAACATTCATTAATGAAGTAGACGCCAAAGAGATTTTACAGGCTTACGATTTCAATATCCCACTAGGGGCATTAGCACATACAGACGAAGAAGCAGTAACCATCGCAGACCGCATCGGTTATCCCGTTGCAGCAAAGATTGTCTCACCGGATATTATTCATAAATCTGATATTGGCGGTGTTCGTTTAGGCTTGTCTAATCCTTCTCAAATACGAGATGCCTTTGACCTGATGGTCCTTCGCGTAACTCGCAAGATACCGCAGGCAAAAATACAGGGAGTATATGTTGAGAAGATGGCAAAACAAGGGAGAGAGGTCATTTTAGGTATGCACAGAGACCCACAGTTCGGACCTATGCTCATGTTCGGACTGGGCGGCATATTTGTTGAAGTAATGAAAGATGTAAGTTTCTATCTGGCACCTATTACAGAAGAAGAGGCTCTACAAATGCTGATAGGAACACGTTCATATAGTTTGTTAAAAGGGACACGAGGTCAATCCGCAGTAGATGTGCATGCTATTGCGCAGGCTCTACAAAAAATGAGTCAATTAGCAACAGAATTCCCACAAATTCATGAAATAGATATTAACCCTTTTATTGTAGGCGAAGTAGGAACACCCCCTACGGTAGCTGACGCAAGAATGATATTAGGAG
>DAOOVZ010000160.1:0-6765 GCA_035370665.1 Candidatus Hydrogenedens sp. | reverse complement strand
GTTTCCCACTGCTGGACTATTGTCCGAACCCAATAACAAAAATCCCTTTGTCCCTATTATAGGATTACCATCGCTAAACATAACTGCAAAACCTATAGCCCAAAAACAGATTAAAGTTATACCAAATACAATAAAATTTTTCGTGAGAATATTTACAGCGTTTTTAGCCCTACAAAAACCCGCTTCTAAACATGCAAAACCTGCATTCATCCAGAATATAAAAAATGCTGTAATTAAAACCCATATAGTATCTAAAATTACTTTTTGAGTTATCTCGTTATTACTAAATTGCTTCCAGTCTTCTGAATAACCAGAACAAGAATAAATAAAAAGAACAAATATAAACAGTAAATAGGTAAAACAAGTCTTCCTCATCTTCATTAAATTAACTCCTTATTTAAAACTTTTTTACTTTTGTATATTTTAAAAATACATAATGGTTTGTTTGAATATAACAATTTTCATGCCTATTTAAAAATTGTAATTAACTAATTGCTGTATATAGACTTATAAATAACAAAGAAGGGGAAGTTGTTAATTCAAAGCAAATAAATTACATTTTTGTATCTATTTATAGTTAAATCCAACTTTTTTGTATATATATAAATTTTTATTATGACTTTTATAAGTCCACCAAGAATAGAGAAGAAATAGTAATTTTTGAACGAGTATCTATCAAAAAGAACGAAACATGATGTAGGGGACTATCTAAAAAGTCAATTTGAACCAATTTCTCCGAGTCGGAAAGGAACAAAAGTAATCAAAAACCATTACATAACAACACATATTACTATTGATTTTCGTGGCAAAAAAAATCAAAAGGTAAATTTTTAGATACCCCCTCATTCTAAAAGTAGAAAAGTAATTTTGACATGTTTGGTGTAGCATCAGAAGCAAGATACTTTTATACCATAACCCCTTTGATTTCAATAAGTACTGGATTAGATGTCTAAAAATATTACTGCTGATTCGGTTATAAAAATATAGAATGCAAGTCAAATTGCTATCTATCTCTACAATAGAAAAATATTTTATTATCTATTATAATGACTAAAACTCTTTCTAAAATTTTAGACGGCACTTCTCTATAATTACTGGATTAATTTTTCAGTGATTTCAAACTCGTTATTTTTTTACTTTTCTTGGCGAGATATTTACCTCATCAAAGAGAGTCCCTCCATCGTCATAAGCCTGTGCCTTTAAGCCTTGCGCGTTAATTTCCACAAGCCAAAAATGGCGTCTTGTCTCTCCTTTTTCGAGATAGCCCAGAGGAAAGTTTTCTATGCTTCGCGGGTTAACTCCAAAACTACCGTCTCCAAGGTAAATCGTGCCATTTTCACTAACCTGTCCATTACGGAGAGGTTTTGTTCTCTTAAATGTGTGGTCATGATGTTCAAAACTTACCGGGATTTCATATTCATCAAATAAAGGCAGCCAATATTTCCGTTCCTCAGTCGAGTTTCCGCTGTCAAAAGGTCTATGGCTTGGGTATAAAGGAACATGATAAAAAGGAGCAATAAAAGGCATATCTTTTGCAGATTGCAACGATGAACGAAGCCATTCAGCCTGTTCTGCAATGGGAATAATATGACCAGAGTCTAATGCAATTAGAGTTAAATATGGATTAAAATTCCTTGCAAAGTATGTTTTCCCTCCCTGAGCAAAATATCCAAAATAAAAAGGTGCCCGTTCCTCTGGAGGAGAAGGGGGTTCCTTATCATTTACTTCATGATTTCCTATAGCAGCAATAATGGGAATTAGACAGTCTTCGCTTGTTTTCATATACTTTTCCCAGTTGTTGAACCATATATCCCAAATCCAGTCATTTTTAGGTTCACCATTAGCGTAGGCAATATCGCCACCAATCGCTACAAATTGTGGATTTAATTCTCCAGCATGATGAAGAAGTCTTGATGCTGCTGGTAATATCCCCATATCTCCACCAATAACAAAACGAAGTGGTGAACCATCATTAGGGACTGTGCGGAATTTATATTCTTGAGAGTATTTACCCGAGTTTGTTTTAAGGGTAAAATAGTATAAAGAGCCAGGGGTTAAATTTGTTAATTCAAAAATATGGACGGTTCTTTTGGGCTCAACCTCGGGAATGGTTTTCGAAGTTCCTAATATGTGATTTGGATATGATTGAGGCTCACCTTTACAACTCTCATTCCCATACAACACTTCCACTGGATAACTTTTGCCTAAAGATTGGACATTTACAGTCATTGTTGTATGTGGGTCATTTTGCCATGTCAGGTAAACATGTAGTGAATGAAGAGCACATCCAGTAAAAATAAAAACACTGGACATTACGACAAAAAACAATACAAAAAGTTTTGTAGTTTTAGAATTAATCATCAGAATTATCCTTTCTTTTCGTTGATATAACCCTGTTTAGGATAAATTAAATATATACATTTTCACAAATTGATACTTTTTCAGTTATCTTATAGAGACTTCTTTTTTATAGGAAAATTGCCTATTTTCTTCTTATTTCGTATTTCTGAAAAAGAATTATATGTATTAACACCATTTAATTTTTAAGACAAATATAACATCAAAGGGTTGTGTTTTATTCACGATAATTGTTTATAATTTCATTGTTTAATGTTAGATTTATAAAACAAATGAATAGTTAGCGAGGAAAATAGATGAGTGGGTATATATGTAAGATAGGTATGGTTTCGTTTGCTATTTTTTTAATAACTATGAATTCATTTTCATTAGAAAAAGAAACAATAGATGTATGGCTCAGTTCTGAAGACGGAAAATATACACTAACACACCAGACTATTGATTCGGAAAAACCTAAAAATACAAAAAATGTTCTGATTGAAATAAATTCAGATGAAAAATATCAGTCTATTTTAGGCATGGGTGGGTCTTTAGAACATGCGACATGTTCAAATTTAATGAAATTATCATCAGAAGAGCGTGAAAAGGTAATTGAAAGGCTTGTTGACCCAGAAAAGGGGATAGGGATGAATCTTATGCGACTCTGCATTGGCACATCGGATTTTGTAGGGGAACCATATTATTCTTATGATGATTGTCCTGATGGCGAGGTAGACCCAGAACTAAAGCGATTCTCGATTGAAAAAGACCGTGCTTATGTCATTCCGATTATAAAAATGGTGCAATCGAAGAATCCTGATGTTCTGTTTTTTGCGTCTCCGTGGAGTCCACCAGGTTGGATGAAAGATACAAAAACAATGAGTGGTGGTGTTTTGTTAAGGGAATATTATCCTGCCTATGCGAACTACTTAAAAAAGTTTATTGAATCTTATAAAGAAGAAGGAATCAAAATCTACTCAATAACTGTTCAAAACGAACCACAAATGAATGATAAGGATTATCCAACTTGCTTGTGGACAGCAGAGCAACAAAGAGATTTTATTCGAGATTTTTTAGGTCCATGTTATACTCAAGCGGGTATTCTGACAAAGATATGGTGTTGGGACCATAATTGGAACAATCTGGATTTTCCTCGTGCAATTTTTCGCGATGTTGAAGCGTCTAAATATGTAGAAGGAACAGCATTTCATCTATATGAAGGAAAAGTTGAGGCACAGAGCGTTTTACATAACGAGTTCCCAGAAAAGCATATATATTTTACAGAGGGTTCTACCTTTTTTACGCGTGGTGCTATAAAGATTATCGAAATATTTCGTAATTGGTCTCGTTCATACAATTTATGGGTTATTTGTCTGGATTGGCAGAGGGGACCAAATCGAGGACCTCATCATGCAAGCCCGACTATGATTACTCTAAAAGAGGATAATACAATTGAGTATCGTTTTGATTATTATATGTATGGACAATTTATGAAATTTATTAAGTGTGATGCAGTGCGTATTTTTTCTACACAGGGAAACCGTTATTTTAATAATGTCGCTTTTCTTAATCCTGATGGAAGTATTGTTTTAGTAGTAGCGAATGCAGAAACAAAAACACAAAAGATTTCTGTGAAGTGTGGAGATAAATTTTTTAGGACAGAGATTCCTCAAAAAACAGTTGCTACTTTTTTAATTGAAGGAGATAGGTAAATAGTTTTATGTTAATTAAGGAATTGTTAAAGATGAGGTCATTATTTATAGGACTATTTCTTGTTATTGGTTTTGCTTTAACTTTAGGAGTTATTGTCTTTATAGGTGAGCAGATTGTCCCTGTAAAACATGTTTTTGCAGATGAGTTGCAAGGGACCCAGACTATCAACTCTATAAAGAAATGGGGTTATTCTTCTCTGGTGGAACTTGTAAAAGCCGGGGATGTTTATGCGTTATGGTATTGCTCTCCTGAAAAAGACGCCATTTCGTCCGAGGAAAAAAATAAATATTATTTATTGTCAGCAGAATTGGGTTTCCCTTATATGCTTGGGAATTGGGTTTCATTGGGAAGTGATGTGTTCTGCACAGATGAAAAAGGCAACACATCCCTACATTTAGCCGCAGCGGCACAGAGTATATATTTAATAGAACACCTGATAAGTTTAGGACTGAATCCAAACATGAGAAACCTTGAAAATTATGCACCTATTCATATCTGTGCTAAATCAGGAACAGCAGGAGTTGCCCGCACACTTATATCAAAAGGTGCTAATCCTATATTGCCATTGGTAATGGATAGGAATAGTTATCCTGCACTAATTGCAGGTGAGAACAAAAATTTTGAGATAGTGCGAATTCTTCGTGCTTTTGATGCTCATTATTCTTTTTCACATGCTATTCGTTATGGTGATATTGAAACTATGGAAGCATATTTGAGGGAGAATCCTGAGTTGGCTATTAGTGGCGTCACTCGTTATTCTACTCCGCCCGTAATAGATGCAGTGGCTTCTAATCAGAAAGAGGCATTACTGTATCTTCTTAACCATGGTGCAAGTTTAGAGGCATCAAGTATAGAAGGAGAAAAGCCCTTGAGTATAGCAATAAAGTTTAATAATAAAGATATGATTCGTTTTTTAATTGATTTGGGAGTAGATATTAATGGCTTTGGTGCAGCAAGTATAGATAAATATCCATTGGAGTATGCAATACATGTAGGGAATCCAGATACAGTTCAATATCTTCTTGATTTAGGTGCAGATGTAAATTCAGTTAATGTTGTTCATGATTCGGAGACACCTCTTCACATTGCTGTTAAAGAGAGAAAAAAGGAAATTGTGGCTCTGCTTGTAGAACGAGGTGCAAATGTCAATGCACGCAATAAAAATGGGAAAACACCATTTTTTATTGCAGTAGAACTTGGGAATAAGGAGATTGCAGAGTTTTTACTACAACAAGGAGCAGATATTGAGATTGTAGACCGTCAGAGGTATACACCTTTATTTGTAGCAACTGAAAAAATGAATGAAGACATGGTAAAGTGGCTGATTGAAAAAGGAGCCAATGTTCAGGCAAAGGATAAAGATGGTAGAACGGTTCTTCATATTTCAGCAGTTCGTGGATTAGTCCCGTTAATGGAGATTTTCCTGTCAAAGGGGTTAAATATAGATGAAACAGACCGTGCAGGAAATACCCCACTTATTTTGGCAGTAGAAGCAAAGAAAATGAAGTCGGTGGAATTCCTTGTTAATCAAGGTGCAGATATAAATCTTGCTAATTCGACAGGCAGAACTCCACTTTTTGTTGCGGTTGAGGTGGACAGTTTAAGTCTTGCAAAATATCTTGTAGAACATGGTGCTAAAACAGATGTGGCTGACCGTGAACAAAGGACACTGATTCATGTGGGGGCTTGCTCTGAAAATGTTGAAATGATTCACTGGTTGGATGGACTTGGATTGGATATGTTTGCTATTGACAAAAGAGGAAATTCAGCACTGCACTATGCTTGCCAATGTGGTGCATTAGATACAGTATTATGGCTGATTGACCAGAAAAAAATGCCTCTTGATGAAATTAATAAAGACAGTTTTACGCCACTTCATCTTGCATGTCAACGGGGACATGTTTTGATTGCAAAAACGCTGATGGAATTAGGTGCTGATTATAAAAAACCTGCAAGAACAGGGCAATCCGCAATACACCTATGCGCAGCACGAGGACATTGGGGTCCGGCTCAAATTTTAATATTAAAAGGTGTTGACCCTAATTTACCAGATAATTCTGGAAACACCCCTCTACATCATGCAGCTATGAATGCTCAAGAAAGATTCATCCAACTAATTCTTGCAAAAAGGGCAGATATCTGTGTGAGGAACAGAATGGGTTTGACGCCTCTGGACCTGGCAAAGGAACAATTTGAAAAAACAACACCAGTAGCAGGTGCAACGATGTCTCAAATCCGCATGTTCGAAGGTTTGCAGGGTGTAATCCGTTTACTAACTGCGGTAATCTGTGAGGAATATTTGCAGCGAATTGAGAATAACAATTTAGATGAATTCAAAAAAATGATTGAATTCTACCCTGATTTTGTTAATGTTTATTACTTTGGTAAAACACCTATTCATAGGGCTATACATACACATTCATTAGAAATGGCAAACATGCTTATTCAATTAAAAGTAGATATTAATGTAAAAGAATTAGGTGTAGATGGTTTTACACCTCTTCATCTAGCAGTTCAGGAACGAGAAATTAACCTTGTTGACCTTTTATTAAAATCTGGTGCAAATATTAATTTGAAAGATGCAAAAGGTAGAACCCCTCTGGAACTAGCAGAGTCATTAAATTTCCAAGAAATTGCAGGCTACATAAAAACTTTTGAAACAAAAGCACAAAATAACCAGTAATCCTTAATCCAGGTGCAATATCTATGGCAGAA
>DAOOVZ010000159.1:5277-6790 GCA_035370665.1 Candidatus Hydrogenedens sp. | reverse complement strand
AGGAAGCAGTAGAGGCATACAAGAATTTTCTTTCCTGTGTCTCTGCTGGAACACCTAACCAAACACCAGGAATGGATGATTTAATAGAAATGGCAAGACAAAGGATTAAAGAATTAGAAGGGAAGTAAAAAGTGTACAAACTATTTGTAGAGGAACAATGTTCTGAATTAAATATATGAAAAAGATATAATAATTTTATTGAATTAAATCAAATTGTAATAATTTAAGGTGGTTATTTTTTGATATATCAATAGAATGAGGTTCTTCTCCAATTTAGTTGATAGAAAATGCAGATAAAACTATACATCTCTTAAACTTAAGGGGTAAAGGATATGGAACTAAATATAAACAACTCTAAAAAGAGTCCAGACAATGTCCAGGGTAGGTCTTAATCTATTTCTCAATTTTTTATAAGATAAAGATATAAAAACAATAATGGAAATTGAATAAAGAAAGAAAATTGAACTTGTGATGGTTTTTGCTAATATATTGAACGGTAGATATTTATGTCATTTTTATCCAATTTATTTATCTTATTAATACAAGTCAATTGAAAGAGGGTCAATAACAAAAATAATGCAATTAAAAAAACATATTTTATAGAGAACATTGAATTCTTCACCCTCATAATCAAAAATTACTTCTAAAATTAGCAACTTTTTGGGAGAAGAACCAAACTTTTTTTATGCAGGTAGACATGTGGATGATTTTATAGCCAATAATAATTATGATTATCTTTAAGTCAGAATAATTCCTACATGTAGTTTAATTAATCATTACAGAAAATATTATTGAATACCCCAGTTAATACAGGAGATATAGGCAATATTTAAATATGACCACACGATTAAACATGCTAAGTATCTCATAGTTGGATATAAATATTGAAAGTTGGTAAAAAGGGATTTTATAATGGATGTCAATATATTAGGAAACGATTCCTCACCTTCCTCTTTTATTTTGAGCGAATTGATAATCTTTTCCTTCTTCTTTTATAGTAAGAAGGTAATCTCTTATATTTTTTAACTACTCTGCTGTATATTTGCCTTCTCATACCATTCTTTTGCTTTATTTTTGTCCTCTTGATTATAATAAGGGATAGTTCATATTAAACTCTTATTCCCCTCATCTTCTGTAATCCAATAGGTTTAGGATATAAATGACTTCCTCATCTTCTCCCTCATCTTCATTAAATTTATTTCCCTCATCTTCTCCCTCGCCTTCATTAGTATCAATAGGAACATGTGAGGATACTGATTGAAGCGGACGATTATCTTCTCCCTCGCCTTCTTTTGTATTAATCGGTATAAACGACTTTTTTGGTTTAATCTCCCCCTCGCCTTCCCCCTCACCTTCCCCCTCAATTTCACCCTCATTAGATAGACCATTCATATTAGACCGTTCTTTATTCTTGTAAACTCCCTCATCATTTTGAAAGTATTTATTCAGACTACCTGAATCATTTTGAAAGTATTTATTCAGACTACCTGAATCATTTTGAAAGTATTTATTC
>DAOOVZ010000159.1:0-5177 GCA_035370665.1 Candidatus Hydrogenedens sp. | reverse complement strand
AGACTACCTGAATCATTTATATTACCAATCCCAAAAGGCCCTCTGATAGGTGGCGTAGGGACCTCCCTAATAATTGGTTTGATTTTAACCCTCACAATGGGACCAAACCTCTGAGTGACATTAGCCCCCAGATTGGTATTAACCCTCAGATTGGGACTAACCCACCTCTCAGTAATTAAGAACCTACAAGGAAAAGTAAAACCAGTGGGACTCTCATCTTCTGCCTTTTCATACTGTTTTTTTTCTTTATTTAAATCAATGGGAAATCCTTTTTCCAAAAAATAATTTTCCTCTAATTTCATCGTTGTCAATGTATCTTCATCTTGTCCTTTTTTTAAGGATTCTTCTCTGGCCAGTGAGTCATTTTCTTCAAGAAATTTTTTCTGAACAGATGCAGAAATATTATTTACCTTTTCTGCTTGAGTAAATTTAGGGGGAATAATTAGTAGAATAAATACAGATGATAAAAGGCTGATAAAGATATTTAATATCCCTATATTTCTATTATTACCATTATTTTTTAGCATGTCATTCCTCCTATAAAATGTTTTAATAGGTTATTATATACCAATAATGATAGTATTGTCAAATGGGACTTTTGCCAACAAATTTTATCTATATTTGAGGCTTCTGAAAAATTATTTTATTGATTCACTGTTGTCCGCTAAAGATTTAGTAGATGGCTTGAAACTTTTGTTGTAGATAGATAATTTACTATCTAAAAACCCTAATCAACAGAGGAGTTTCAAGCCATATCTTATTATAGCATAGCATAAGGTAGATACTAACAAGGGTGTAATATTTGATGTAGAGATTTTACTTACAATTGAGGAATCTAAGGAAGCATATCCAGAGAAATTGAGACTTGTTGGATATATAGATGAACAGACAAATAAAGAATTTACATTTCTAACAAATAATTTTCAACTTTCTGCATATACGATAGCACAGATTTATAAATCGAGATGGCAGATAGAGATATTCTTTAAGTGGATTAAGCAGAACTTAAAGATAAAATCTTTCTTTGAAACCTCAAAAAATGCAGTTTTAATTCAGATATGGATTGCAATGATTTATTATTTGCTACTTTCATTTATAAAATTCCAGACTAAGTATAGTTATTCATTATTAGATTTATCGAGGATATTTGAAGAGGCGGTAATGGATATGGTAAACATTATAGACCTTTTATCCTGTAGAGACTACGATAGATTTAGAGCCCATATCAGAGAACCTGACCAACAATTAACCCTATTCTAAATAGACTACATCCCCTTACACTTTTAGCGGACAGTAGTGATAAAGTAACATCTATTTTTTTGTCTTCGTTTATCTCTTTTGAATTAGTAGACTTAACTAAAATTGACTTTTTTGGGCAGCCCCCAGCGAGTTTTTTTATTATCTAAAACAGGCAATTAATATAACCTTTCCTAAAAGAAATAAAATTTATTCATATTACAGTTCTATTTAGGTGTTGGTTAATTATGATGAGCGGGAAAGATATTTTAATCTCTTACTGCTAAATCTATTTGATTTTTTATTTAATTTATGGTATAATATTTTTGCACTTGACAAAATTGGGGTAGGATTGTCTTTAATGATAAAAACAGTCCTTAACTAAGAAGGTTTTATCTACTATTGTATTCTCGTCATATTGTTGAACAAGTATTAAACTCAACCGATATAGTCCAACTAGTGTCAACTTATTGTGAATTAAAGCCTGCGGGTTCAGACCGATATAAAGCACTCTGTCCTTTTCACACAGAGAAGACGCCTTCCTTTATTGTTTCAAAATCGCGCCAGATATACCACTGTTTTGGCTGTGGTAAAGGGGGTGATGCTATTTCTTTCTTAATGAATATACAAAATGTTTCTTTCACAGAGGCACTGGACACCCTGGCTGATAATGCAGGTATTCGTTTGCCAAAGTTTAAGTCAACCTCAAATGAGTATTCTACCGCTCAAGACGAAAGAAAGACCTTATTAAAGATTGTTGAATTATCCGCTGAATTTTATCGGAATCAATTAGTTAAGTCCTTAACAGGTAAACTCGCTCAGGAATATTTGAATAAAAGGAATTTGAGTCCTGAGATACAAGAAAAATTTAAGATTGGCTTTGCATCGCCTGACGGATACTCTTTATACCGTTTCCTGAAATCAAAAGGTTTTTCGGAACAACTCATGTTGAAAACAGGACTGATTCGTTTAGGAGAAGGTGAAGGTAGATATTACGACTTTTTTAGAAATCGGATTTTATTCCCTATACGAAATATAGAAGGTAAAATAATATCCTTTGCTGGTAGAGAAATAACAGGAGAAGGACCGAAATATATCAATCTTGCCGAAACTGAGATATACCGAAAGAGTAGGACACTTTATGGTCTTTGGGAAGGTAAGGAGGCGATTCGTTCCCGGGGAAGTGCTATTCTTGTTGAAGGATATATTGATTTACTAAGGTGTTTTCAGTTAGGGATTCAGAATGTTGTTGCAACTTGTGGAACAGCACTTACATCTGAACAGGCAAGACTTATTAAAAGGTTTGTCTCCAGTGTTGTAATAGTGTATGACGGTGATAGTGCTGGACTCACAGCTGCTCTGCGTGCTACTTCTGTCTTATTACAGGCTGGTTTAACTGTATATGCAGTGACACTACCTGATGGTAAGGACCCTGACGACTTTTTACAAAGTAATTCTGTATCAGAATGGGAAGAACTTATCCATAATGCTCCAACTTTCTTTACTTTTTATCTACAGCAAAACCAGCATCTTTTATCTACTCCACAGGGCAAAGTAACCATTTTAAGTGAATTGTTTCGTTTAATATCTATGATGGAAGAAAATTCCATTAAAGAGGATTTTTTAAAAGAAATAGCAACTGCCTTGCAATTAAGTTTTTGGGCAGTGAAGAGTGACTATGAACAGTTTTTAATGGATAGTTATTCTGCGGATAACAAGGTGTATTCATTGGGGCCGGGAAATATCTCTATTGATGATATGGATTTTTTGCACGCTTTGCTAAATAATGAACAGATAAAAGAAGAAGCAAAGGAATTATTTAAAGAAATCCCTTTTCCTCAAACACCGTTTGGAATAGCCATAAAATATATATTGGAAAATGATTCTCCTGACCCACGCTTTGTTGAGGACGAGGAAGCGAAGAGTATTCTCCAGAAATTGTTTTTATCAGAACCAGTAAGCGATGACTTAATAAAGTTGGCTATGGAACGGTTAAACCGATTTCTTATGGACTACTTAAATCAACAAATTAGTGATGTTCAACAGAAGATTCGGGCAGCGGAAAAGAATCAAGAAAAGAATAAATTGTTAGAACTTTTAGAGGCTCAAAGTAAATTAATCTTACAGAGGAATAATTTAACTCATATTTAAGTTACAAAAATTAGGAGTAAATATGTCAAAGAAAACGGCATTAAAAGAACAGAAGAACAAGGAATCTGAATCTCAGAAAGAAGCCGAAGAATTGCTGTTGGAATCGTTTTACGAGGCTCATGAAAGTCCAAGTGATACTTTACGAGCCCTGGGGTATGAGAAGGCTCCTCTTTTAAAAGGTTCCCTGACAGTGCTGGATGTGCAGAAGCCTGAATTATTAAAAGGTCCTACCCGACCTGACGAAGGAATTCGCGTATATTTGAGAGCCATGGGTAAAGTGCCACTTCTGACTAAAGAGAAGGAAGTAAGTATCGCAAGAGAAATAGAGGATGCTGAAAAAGAACTGGTTCGAGTCCTACTTAGTGCCCCGTATACTGTGCATGAATTTTTCCTCATAGCAACCCGAATCCGTTCAGGGCGATTAGACCCTTCAAGGGTTATAGAATGTAACGACCCGACTAAAATAGAAAAATTGAAGAAGCAGTTACTTCAAAGTGCTGACCAGTTGGCAATAATTCGCCAGCAAATCCATGCTTTAGAAAAGAAGTTGGAAAAATTAACGAAGAAAGGTGCAAAGCAAAAAGGTAAAATCCAACTCATCCAGAATTTGCAGAACCAGATTCAGGAATTGAATGAGAAACAATATCAAATTCTTAGTAATTTCCCTTTATGTGCTCATGAAATTGTAAAAATTGGCAGAAAAATAAAAGCATTAGAGCGACGCATATTAAGTGCGAAAGATGAGATTTTACAAACTGAACACGAGTTCGACCTATCATTAGAAGAAATTATTAAGCAGGCACATTCAGGCAAAGGTAGAAAGAGCAAGAAGGACCCAGATGCGGTATACCTTTATGAATGTGCACAGCGGATTGAAATGGCAAGAGCAAAGATTGAACAAATACAACGGGATGCCCAGATGAATTTAAACCAGATTTCTGGTCTTATTAAAACGGTTCGTGAGAAGGAAGAGAGAATTAACGAGACCAAACAAAAGTTAGTAGAGGCGAACCTTCGTCTGGTTGTAAGTATTGCAAAAAAATATACAAATCGTGGGATGTCCTTTGATGACCTGATTCAAGAAGGAAATATAGGCTTGATTAAGGCAGTAGACAAGTTCGAATATTGGCGTGGATATAAATTCAGCACTTATGCTACATGGTGGATTCGGCAAGCAATTACCCGTGCAATAGCAGACCAGGCACGAACTATCCGAATTCCAGTCCACATGATAGAATCCATCAATAAATTAGCACGAGCAAATCGAGCACTCATACAAAGACATGGACGCGAACCGAATATGGAAGAAATAGCCGGCGAGATGGAACTGCCGATAGAACGAGTGCACTCTATTCGTAAGATATCCCAAGACCCAATGAGTCTCGAAACACCAATCGGAGATGACGGAGATACCACCTTTGGTGATTTTATTGAAGATGAAAATGTTGAAAATCCTTCTGATACAACCCAATATAGTTTGTTTATAGACAAGATTAATGAAGTTCTGAAGACTCTGACAGAACGAGAAGAAAAGGTTATCCGATTACGATGGGGATTAGGAGATGGATTTGCCCGCACCCTGGAAGAAGTGGGAAGTGTATTCAATGTAACCCGTGAACGAGTTCGACAAATAGAAGCCAAAGCCCTACGAAAACTACGGCATACCTGGCGTGCACGAGAATTGTTACCCTTCATCGAAAGTTGCATAAAATAGCAGGAATTGATAAAATATTTGTCGCAGTGGGCCCTTAGCTCAGTTGGTCAGAGCAGGTGACTCATAATCACTTGGT
>DAOOVZ010000158.1:0-6793 GCA_035370665.1 Candidatus Hydrogenedens sp. | reverse complement strand
AATAGTTATATTCATTTTATATCCCGTTGTTTTTATTATAACAAAAAAACAAAAGGTAAAACTTAAAGGTCTAAAAAAAAATTAAAAGATGGAACTAAATCGTCAGTTAGGTGTTTTAATATATAATTATTTGATTATAAAATGTTTTTAATAGTTAATAATTTGACAATTTAATAATTTTATAGTAAAATAATGCAATTTATACTGTTCTCGAAGTTTATTAGATAATTTATAGGAAAATCAAAATCATGAAAGATTATTCCGCAGAGGCATACGAAATTTTCCATACCTTGCAATTGATTCAGCGATGGGAAATTGACCGATTTCATTGCTTTAACAAAGAAATGGAACGACCTAAATTAGAGCATGAACTAACTATACCTCAATTTCACATGCTGATAGCAATTCGAAATTATGGTCCTTTAAACTTAAAGGAATTATCAAGGAATTTGAATGTTTCGCCACCAGCAGCCAGTCTTATGTTAGACCGTCTTTATGAATTAGGTTTAGTTTTAAGGGAACAATCATCAGTAGACCGACGCGAAATTCAGATAAGTTTGACAAAAGAGGCAGAAGAGATTCTTCAGTGGCATGAACAGCAAATTTTATTTAACATTAATGAATTATTGCAGAATTTGGGGAAAGAAACCTCGTCACAGTGGGTTGATGTAAATAAAAAAATTAGTCAATATTTAACTTCAGTTCTAAAAAAAGAGAAAGAGGAAATAATATGAGTGAAGAAAAAGTTAGAAGGTATGTATTTATTGCCAGATTTTTTTCAGCATTGCTGGCTATAATTATTATTATAATGGGTATAGGCATATATTTCTTTTTTTCGTCTTTTCGTAAGCCACCTGCAAAGGCAAGAGAGGAAGAGCGACCTTTACTTGTAGAGGTTATACAAGCCCAGCCCGTGGATTTTCCTATTGTATTAAATGGTTTTGGTGAGGTTCGTCCTTTAGCTAATGTTCCTATATCTCCGGAGGTGTCAGGAAGGGTGATTCGCATTCATTCTAATCTTGAAGTAGGTGAGGTTATTCCTGAGGGTGATGTATTATTTGAAATAGAACCAAGCGATTACCAGATTCAACTACAAACAGCGGAGGCGAATTTAGGAAAAGCAAAAGAGACACTGAACAGACTACAAAAACAGTTTATCTCTGATAAAGAACGGTTAAAGACATTAGAGCGTTCGAGAGACCTCGCTTATACAGAATTTCAGCGAGTAAAGACGTTATTTGAACGGGATAAAGTTGGGACCCAGTCAAATGTAGAACAAGCAGAAAGAACATATAACCAATTGTTGGATTCTGCCAATTTGTTAGCTCAGGCAGTTGAACTATATCCATTACAAATAAAAGAGGCAGAGGAATCGGTCAAATCCGCAGACGCACAGTTAAAAAAAGCAGAAATAGATTTGTCCAGAACGCAAGTAAAGTCGCCATTTCTCGGGAGGGTAGTGAATGTCAATCTGGAAGCGGGACAATATGTAAATCCTGGTGCTGTAGTTTTAACTATTTCTGATGATTCTATTATGGAAATATCAGTTCCATTAGATAGTCGTGAAGCAACGAAATGGCTACCATTTCAAAATAGTGTTGAATCCAACAATTTTGCATGGTTTCCACCATTAGAGCCTCGAGAATGTAGTATTTTCTGGACTGAGGACAAGGGTAAACACCAGTGGAAAGGAATACTAAACCGTATTGAAAAGTATGATGAAACGACAAGAACTATCTATGCCGTTGTGCGGATTGAAGGAGAGAATCTGTTCTCTTCTACGGAAGATAAAATGCCATTAGTTCAAGCAATGTTCTGCAATGTAAAGATACCGGGGAAAACTTTGACAGAGGTGTATAGCTTACCAGACACAGCAGTTAGTTTCGAGGGCATTGTTTATCTATCGGTAGATAAGAGATTACACTCTGTTAAGGTAGAGAGATTATACATGCAGGGAGATGAGGTCATCGTCAAAGGACTGGAACCAGGAGCCACTGTTGTTAAAACGCGTCTGGTGAATCCCATAGAAAACTCACTGTTAGAATATAACGAGCCAAAAAATGAGGGTCCCCAGTCATGAATCAATTTCTTGGTTATTTTGTAGGTAATCGTGTTTTTGCAAATTTATTGACGATAGTTATCCTTGTTTCTGGTTTAATTTCGTTAATGTTGATAAAGAGAGAATTATTCCCTGAATCTTCTTTAGATATGATAACGGTTCAGGTTATTTATCCGGGTGCTGACCCTGAAGAGGTAGAAGAGGGAATTTGTCGAAAAATAGAAGAGGGATTGGACACAGTAGAAGGGATTAAACGATATACCACCATAGCCGCTGAAGGTATGGGAAGAGCAAATATTGAGATTCTGGAATCTTATGATGTGAGTAAGGTTTATGACAAAATTCGCAACGCTATTGATTCTATCTCTACCTTCCCAAAAGATGCAGAGAAGCCTATTACAAATGAAGTTACCATTAGGCGTGAAGTGATTGAAATTGCACTGTCAGGCGATATACCTGAAAAGACTTTGAAAGAGTGGGCAGAGCAAGTAAAAGATGAACTTCAAGCCTTGCCAGAGATTTCTCAGGTTTTTATATTTGGTGCAAAACAATATGAGATAGGAATTGAGATTTCAGAAGAAAAACTTCAAAAGTTAGGATTGACCTTTTCAGAGGTAGCAAGTGCAATTCGTGCAGGAAATCTAAATGTTCCTGGTGGACTTATTCGCACTAAGGGGGGAGAGATACGTGTCAGAACATTAGGCAGGAAATACTATGCAGATGAATTAGCAGATATTGTTGTGCTTGCCAGACCAAGTGGTGAGGTTATTACTTTAGGCCAGGTGGCAGAAATTAGAGATGATTTTGTAGAAGACCCGTTAGAGCCTAATTTTAATGGGGAGAAATGTGTCTTAGTCGAATGTTTTGCGACATTACAAGAGGACGAAATTGAAGTAGCAGATGCCGTCCATCAGTATGTTAAAACTAAACAAAAACAATTACCTCCTGGAGTATCTATCTCTGTATGGAGAGACAGAGCACGAATGATAAAAGCTCGACTTCACTTACTTCAAGTAAATGGCATTCAAAGTTTTTGTATTGTGTTAATCATACTACTTTTACTTATGGATGCACATCTAGCCTTCTTCGTTTCGTTAGGGATTCCCATTTCTTTTGCTGGTGCAATATGTATTATGTATATTCAGGGTGGGACTTTGAACATGAACTCCTTATTTGGTTTAATTGCGTCCCTGGGAATGCTTGTAGACGATGCAATTATAGTCGGTGAATCTATATATTACCATCGTCAACGAGGTGCACCTCCTATGAAAGCAGCCTTACTAGGAGTGGAAGAGGTAGGTTTTCCTGTAATAGGGGCTGTAACTACAACTATTGCTTCATTTCTGCCTTTAGTCTTTATTGGCGGGATAATGGGTAAATTTATTCGTATTTTGCCTATCGTGGTTATTTCTGCGTTGACTGTCTCATTATTTGAGTCACTTTTGCTATTACCTGCCCACTTAAATAACCTTCCTGATTTATCACATACTATTAAAAATACAGATACTCGAAGGCATCCTTTGAAAAAATTAAGATGGACAGTTAGTGATTTTCTTGACCACTTTATAGATAATTATTATCTTCCTTTCTTGAGATTTTTATTAAAACATCGTTATATTGCTTTCAGTTGTTTTGTTATGATATTGCTTTCAGTTTTGGGATTATTACAGGGTCAGTTTTTAAAGTATGAGGTATCTTCTGATGTGGATGCAGATGTCCTAAGGGCACAGGTAGAATTCCCAGCAGGCACACCTATACATATTACAAGAGAGGCTGTAAAAAGAATGGAGGCTTCGCTAAAACGGCTTTCAGAAAAAGTAACAACAATGAGCGGAGAACCATTAATCCAGAATGTTTATAGTTGTGCAGGTCAAAGCAGTAGTGGCTTTTCTGCATCTGGCGGAAGTAATATGGGTGAAGTCAGGGCAGAGATGTTACCTTCTGAACGGAGAGGTATTCATGCGAAGAAGATTAGTTCTATGTGGGCAGAAGAAACGGGGAAAATACCGGGAGCATTAAGGCAGAATTTTACTGCTGCTGGTGGAGGTCCTCGTGGCACAGGGGTAAATTTATGGCTACGCAGTGAGAACCTGGATGATATAATACAGGCAAGTGAGGAGATTAAAGAAAAACTGGGTAGTTACGAGGGTGTATATCAGATTGAAAACGATTATTCTCCTGCAAAAATTGAAGCAAGATTTAATCTAAAACCTGAGGCAAACACACTTGGAATTACACTTGATTCATTAGGAGCACAATTAGCCGGTGGTTTCTTTGGTGAAGAAGCAGTGAGAATACAAAGGGGTAGAGATGATATTCGTATTCGGGTTCGTTATCCGCGGGAAGATAGAAGTTATCTCTCTATATTAAATGATGTTCGTATTCGAACACCACAGGGAAATGAGGTTCCATTACATACTGTTGCAAATGTTGAATTTACACCTGGATACACAACTATTACCCGTCTTGATGGCTTAAGACGCATCGTAATAACAGCAGATATAGACACGGCAAAAGCCAATTCGCAGGAGGTTATCGGTGATTTGAGAGAAAACTTTTTACCAGAAGTTCAGAGTAGACATCCCGGCTTGATATGGTCTTTTGAAGGACCGCAGGAGGATAACAGAGATGCGATGAATTCTCTAAAGGTTGGATTCCCTATAGCACTATTGGTTATTTTTTTAATTATTTCTACTATTTTTCATTCTTATTCACAGACCATACTTATTATGTTTACCATTCCATTTGGAATAATTGGTGCGCTTATCGGACATTTATTATTTAGAGAAACAATAACACTTATGAGCATTTTCGGTATTGTTGCACTTGCAGGGGTGGTAGTTAATGATGCCATTGTCTTTGTTGATTGTTTTAATGCCAATTTAGTCGAAGGAAACAATTTCATATCAGCAATTATTCAAGCAGGTAAACGCAGATTTCGTGCTGTCTTCATGACTACTACAACTACCGTAGGAGGTATGCTAAGTATCCTGTTCACGCGTGATTTACAGGCACAGTTTCTTAGACCCATGGCAATTTCTCTGGCAATTGGGCTATTGTTTTCAACAACAATAACCTTATTACTTCTCCCTGCTCTAATCGGGATGCTAAACGATATTCGGAGGGCATTTCATATTATAAGGAAAGGGAGAATTCCAACCCGAGAAGAAGTCGAACCCGTGTTCGCTGTATTAGAAGAAAGGAAACAATTAAAAGATAGCACATTGTAGGATTTCTAATAGAAAGGATGTAAAATTATGATTGAGCCTTTATTAATCCGCTGGCGAAGTTTCTATTATGGACTTAAATTTGCAAAAAAAGGAAAAAGATGTCGTATTCAGGGCAAACATTTTACGATTGAAGGGCATGTAGAATGTGGTGATTATACCCGTTTCCGTGATTTTGTAATTATGCGAACACATAAAGAGGGAAAAATTATCATTGGAACACATTGTTTATTGAGTTATTACACACTTTTGGAATCTACCGCAATGATAAAGATGGGAAATAATACCGCTGTTGCAGAGTTTACTGTGATTAGAGATACGAACCATGTTTTCTGGGGAACTAAAGAACATTTTGCGTTAACACCTCATATATCAAAACCAATAATTATCGGCGATGATGTTCTAATTGGTAGCAGATGTTATATTCACCCCGGAGTCGAAATAGGCGACGGTGCAATTATAGGTGTTGGAAGTGTCCTTTCAGAAGATACAAAGGTAGGTCCATTCGAGATATGGGCAGGTGTGCCTGCTCGAAAAGTAGGGTATCGCTTAGAAAATGTTCCACCTGATAAACTTCAACAAACAGAGGAGTTAATAAAAAAATATGGCGTGCATAAATTCAGATATTAAATATAAAAAAGTCTCATTATGTATTTTTTCTATTTCTCTTTTCCTTTGTTTAATAAGCAATTTGTCCTATTCTGAAAATAGCGACATTAAAATTTATGAGGCAAACAGTGGAGAAGTATCTTCTCAACTATCCTTACCTGAAGTTTTGGATTTAGAGACAGCCCAGAAGATAGCATTAGAACAGAATCCTTCTTTGAAAGCAGTAATACAACGGATTGAGCAGGCTCACCAACAAGTAAAGCAAGCCCTTGCCCAATATTATCCTGAAATTACTGCAAATTATATGGCTTCTCATACAGAACTGTCCGACTCTTCAATACGCCGTTCCCAAAAGGCTATATGGGAACAAAGTGCAAGTTCCATTTCGCAATCAATACTTCGAGGAGGTTCAACAACAGGAACAGGCACAAATATCCTGTCCTCTGTCCCATGGGATACCTCGATTAGTTCAATGATTTCTGCTTATCAAGCAAGTAGCAATGTCCCTGAATCACAGGACAATTATGCACTCAATTTTATTGTTCGTTATACCCTATTTGACGGTTTTGCCCGTAAATACTCACTTGCTATGTTGCGATTAAGTGAAGTATCAACAAAAGAATCACAAAAAGAAGCCGTTCGTTTAATTTTGCTTTCTGTTGCTAACAGTTTTTATGGAGTGCAATTAGCAGAGGAGAACCTCCGTATTGCAGAAGCAGACAGGGCTTTTAATGAAAGACAGTTGTATGAAGCTAGAGTGAAGCAAGAGATGGGAGCAGGCTCTCTAAGTGATGTGTTAAATTTTGAAGTAGGTTTACGGTCAGCAGAAGCACAAATTATATCTGCACGCCAGAACCGCGAAATTGCACGAATTGCACTGGCAGGTGTGATGGGACTT
>DAOOVZ010000157.1:0-6801 GCA_035370665.1 Candidatus Hydrogenedens sp. | reverse complement strand
TTTATCACCTTTTCCATAGTCATTCCGCGTGAACCCTTAATCAATAGCCAACTGTCAGGTGGTAGAATCTTAATAATACTATCTGCAATCTCTTTATGGCTTGAACAGATATATATTTTTTTTATGCCTGCTTCTATTGCACCTTTTTCTACATCCTTTGCATAATTTCCATAAATAAACAAAAAATTAACTCCACAATTCCCTGCTTCCTTGCCCAATAAATAGTGATACTTATTGCTGTCTTCTCCTAACTCGAGCATATCCCCTAAAACAGCACATCTAAAACTTTCAGGAGCATAAAATGACAAAAACTCCAATGCAGATTTCATACTTATTGGGTTGGCATTATAGCAGTCGTCAATAATATGGAAGTTCCCTATCTGATAAGTTTTAATTCGTCCTACTCGTTGGTATGCGTCAAATAATGTTTTCTCTTCTAATGGAATACTATGCTTCAACGAAACTGCGATAGCAAGCAAAAAATTTGACAAGAATGAACGAGAGCATAAAGGTAGCCGCAATTTTCCAACAGGCTCTATCTCTGCCTCTATATATTCTGTGGAAATTCTTTGAAATGATTTTAATGCTACATCTCCATTTTTCCCGTAATAGACCTTGTTCGCAATAATATGATTTGCAATAGAGACACAATAAGGGTCATCAGTATTTACATAAAAATATCCCCATGGAGGAAGGCATTTGGCGATATTTGCTTTCTCCCGTGCCACACCATCAATGCTTCCCAGTCGTTCTAAATGTGAAGGTGCAATAGTAGTAATAGCAGATTCTTCAGGATAAGCAATAGCACACAGTTCCGCTATATCACCAGGTTTACCTGCACCCATTTCAATTACACCCCAGTCTGTATCTTCATTCATCTGTAATAAAGACAATGGACAACCTAATTCATTATTATAATTTCCCTTTGAAACTGTAATTTTATATTTCTGTGTTAGTATCGAAGAGATAAGTTCCTTTGAGGTGGTTTTCCCACATGAACCTGTAATAGCAAAAATTTGCGCCTTTAAGTTTGTTCTATGCCAGCGAGCAAATCGCTGAATTGCTTGCAAAGTATCTACAACACGAATTGAAGGTAAAGTAACATCCTTTGATACAACTGCAGCCACTGCACCTTTTAATATTGCCTCTTGAACAAATTGATGGCCATCTACTTTTGTGCCGGTTAAAGCAAAAAACACATTACCCTTTTGGATTGTCCGCGTGTCTATAGAAATACCGGAGAATTCCTCATCTCCCTTCCCATTTAATTTACCTCCAACTGCTTTTACTAATTCTCCTAATTTATATTTCCAGGACATTTATTTCCCTTTCAAGAATTTTCTTACAACTTCACGGTCATCAAAGGGAAACTTTTGCACCCCTATAATTTGATAGGGCTCATGCCCTTTACCTGCAATAATAACTATGTCATTTGCCTTTGCTTTACTCAAAGCAAATTGTATGGCTTCTTCTCTATTTTCTATGACGAAATAATCATTTCCCTTTTCCTTTATTTTTTGAACGCCGACTTCAATATCCAACAAAATCCGTTTTGGGTCTTCTGTTCGAGGGTTGTCAGAAGTCAGAATAATAAGGTTTGCCCATTTCCCTGCAATGGCTCCCATCTTGGGTCTTTTGGTTTTATCACGGTCGCCGCCACATCCAAAAACTACAATAACTTTCCCATTTGTCAAACTTCGTGCTGTCTGTAATACATTATTTAGCCCATCCTCAGTATGTGCATAATCTACAACTACGGCAAATTCCTGCCCTTCGTCAATCAGTTCAAAACGACCTGGCACAGGCTTTACATTTTTCAAACCTTTTTGAATTTCTTTTAGTGGAATTTCCAATCCACCTGCAATAGCCGAGGCACACAAAGCATTGGCAACATTATGCTTTCCTATGAGTGGAAGCCTTATGTCAATTTCACCCGTCGGAGCATGCAACTGAAACTTTGTATCCTTAATAGTTATTTCAATATCACTTGCCCAATAATCGCCTTTTATCCCATAGGTAATACATTTTGATTTGCATTGTTTTATAAAATGTTCTGAATTGGGGTCTGACTTATTTACAACGCCAAAACTACCATCAGGAGGCAACATTTCAAATAGTTTAAGTTTTGCATTTAAGTATGTCTCCATAGTTTTGTGAAAATCTAAATGGTCCTGTGTAAGGTTGGTAAAAGCAGCCGCAGTAAAATGTATACCAGCAACACGGTCTTGTGCAAGGGAATGACTGCTTACTTCCATAACTACATGTGTTATCCTTTTCTCTCTGGCTTTTGAAAAAAGGGCTACGAGTTCCTCATTGAAAGGTGTGGTATGGATTGCTTCAACATATTCCTCACCAAAGTCATATCCAATTGTTCCAAATCTTGCGACCTTAATGCCTGCTTCCTTCAATATACTTTCTACTAAAAATGTAGTAGTTGTTTTACCATTAGTACCAGTTATACCAATAACTACCATAGACTTTGTTGGGTCCCCAGCAAGATAATGAGCAACTTCTCCTAAAATGCGTCGGGGATTTTCATGGGTAAAATATGGGATTTGTTTTTCTTTTAGCAAACTCACTAATTCATCTGATAGGCTGGGCGTACCGATAATATTAATAGCACCTTTTTCTATTGCTTCTGGGATATAATCAAAACCGTTTGAATGCTCTCCATGAATTGATACAAATATATACCCATTCTGAACCTTTTTAGAATTTTCGGTTATTCCTAAAACTTCAACATCAGAAATAGGAAATGAGCAATTTAAGTTCCACTTATTGACTATTTCTTTTAGATTCATTCTTATTCCTCTCTATTGAGAGATACAATACTTAAATTTGACTTTGTGTCATCTGAAAAATCCAGTTGACATATATCTACATCCTTTAATGGGGTTCCAGCCGCAGGAAATTGAGATACTACTCTTCCATAACCGCGGCACTCATAATCTATCTTTAACACACTTAATACATCTAAAACCTGCTTTTTGGTTAATCCCAAAAGTTGTGGTAATGTTTCTGACTGGCGAGCCTCTTCAATAATTTTCTCTATTGGTAATGAATTAATAATAACTTCTTTTCCCCTTCTCTCTACGGTCTTTTCACGGTTTTCTTTTTCTTCTGCTATTTTTTTATTTTCTACACTGTTATTCAACAATTCCTGCATCCACTGGGGGTCAATATCTTCAAAATATAATGAGTCGTTATCTTTTTCAATATTTTCTTCTGAAACAGATTTATTTTCCACTATTAATTTATTAGGACTATGATTAGGAGGCTCTCCAATACGGGTTAATGTATAATACACCACATTTTTAAATACAGGACCACATACATAGCCACCATAGCGAATTTTTGACATAGGATAACGAATCACGACCACTGCTACAATTTTCGGATGTGTAACGGGTGCGAACCCTGCAAAAATGGCAATAATCTTATTTGTGTCATAACCGCCGCCATTTTTAATGGTTCTAGCTAGATAAGCAGTCCCAGTTTTCCCTCCTATTTCATACTCTGGAATATTTGCAGTTCTCCCTGTGCCTCCTATCACTACTTGACGACATAGTTTTCTTATTGTTTCTGCTGTTTCGGGTTTTATTACGCTGGGAAATGATTCTGCCTTATGTTCATAATAAACTTCACCCGTCGGTAAAACTGCCTTCTCAACTAGAAAAGGTTTTACCAGATAGCCACCATTTGCAATAACAGCATAAGCCCTTGCCAACTGAATAGGTGTGACCATTACTGCATATCCGATGGACATTGAACTTAGTGTAGTTTCAGCCATATTTGTTGAAATAGCACCAATTCTCTCTGGCAAAATATCATCAATTGCTTTTGTGCCGAATCCAAACTTTCTTACATATTCTTTGAGTGTGTTCAATCCAACCATTTTACCTACCTTTACCATCGCTACATTACTGGATTGCTCAAAACATTTCAAGAAAGGGACAGCACCCATCTTGTGAACATCTCTTATAACTTTGCGACCTATACGAATGCTTCCACCTTCACAGTCAATAATAGTATTTTCTGTAATTCCACCCTGTTCTATACCTGCACTTGTAGTTACTATTTTAAATGTTGAACCGGGTTCTACAAGTTCGTATGTAATTTTATTTTTTAGTGCATCTCCTATATAGGTTTCAGGAAGGTTAGGGTCATAAGAAGGACGAGAAGCCATGGCAAGAATAGCACCTGAATAAGGGTCCATAATAATACCCATTCCGTCCATAGCATTACATTCTTCAATTCTTATGTCTAACTCTTTTTCTAAAATATGTTGAATTTCTAAATCTATCGTCAGGTATAAATTAGCACCTGGCTCTTTTCCATTCTCCTCTTTACTAGTAGAGGGTATAATGTAACCTGAACCTGTTTTCTTTCCAGAGACTTTAGTCGAAGACGCATAAAGTGTTGAATCCCATCTCCTCTCTATTCCTTCTACACCTTCAACTCGTTCTTTACCCATGGATACAAAACCAATAATATTACCTCCTACCTCGTGATGTGGATATTGTCTTAGCCATTCATATTTTATAAATAAAGGATACCCCTTTGGCTTTTTTTCTTCATCTTTATTAGAACTTTCTTTTACCGCTAATATCTTTTCCCAGAATGATAAGTTTTCCTCTTTTTCTCTCTCCATATCTTCCTTTAATTTATTCTTTTGCCAATTGTTAATTTCAAAAACAAATTGTTCCAACTCCGCTTTAGGAATATTTTCAACGCTTCTTTGAAGTAACACAGACTTAAGTTTATTTCCTTTACTATTTGTAAACTTCATTCTTTTTTTGACATCTTCAACATCTAATCCTAATTTCTTAGCCACTTTCTCTGACATTTCTTCGGGATACAAAATATCCACAGGTGAACAAAAAAGAGAAGGGGTATATACTGAATAAGCAAGTATATTTTGAGACCTATCATAAATTATTCCACGCGGATTTTCACGCAATATGAATCCTTCATGTTTATTCGCAAATTCTTTAACAATCGCTTTGGGAAAAATAACTACTACTATAAGCCTAACAACAATTGCACAGAACACCAATAATAAGCCCAATTGTAAAAATGCCAACCGGTCTACCGAGATGATATGAACATGTTCATCTTCAATATCAAAAGGTGATTTTCTAAACATTTCTCTCTGCCTATAAGTCTTCTATTAAAAATTTGGTTAATGAATCAATATCAATATCATTCTTTTCTTTATCTGGATTAATATTTTTGCTGTTGTTGTTTATTGCAGTAGAATTAACTTGCTGCGTTTGTGCAGGGAAATGAACTCTAGATTCTGCACTCACAAAGGTGTTTATTTTATCCATCATTTTTTGTTTCACAAAAAATACTAGATTATTTAATAACCTAAATTTTTTGTTTTGAACATCTGACCCTTCTTTTGCATACTCATACTTCTGAGAAATTATTTCTACTTTTTTAGGTTTTTCCGGAAACAACATTTCTGTAGATACCGTTTGAACAAGTTTCTCTCTTTCATCCCTGCTATATGTAACACGGACAATTTGTTCAGGTGTCGGTAAAATTAAACCAAGTTGGTATCCTAATCGAGTTAAATTTTGCAAATTTTCTAACTTTGTTTTCTCTACCTTTAATCCTTCTATCTCTGCCATCATTGCTTTTAATCCACAATTAATATCTTCCTCTTTTTGAATATCCATATTATCGTTATTGGATAAATTGTCCTTCCATGAATACATGTAGTAATTTATTTCATGGATAAAATATTTAAAGAATGATGATTCACTTTTATCTTTTAATTCTTCATTATTTAGAGCCTTAACTCCAGACGCATTTTTACACATAGAGTTTTCGTTTGATTTTATATGCTCTGTTTCATTTTTAACCCATTTTGTAATATTCTTTTTGGCTTGAATCATCAAACAGTCATAACGCCATTGCTGGACATTAATATATAAATCCACAGCAAAGACCCCTGATACAATTAAAACGGGTATAAGATAAAGGGCTCCAATAAACAGGACCTCTTTTCTTGTTTTCACTGATTTTGTAGTCATCTGTCCATCGCTCCCTTTAAGTAATGGTCAATGTATTTATCCGAAACTTTTTTTATTGCTCTCAACTTTGCACTTTTTGCTTTTGGATTTCTTTTAATTTCTTCCGTAGATGGAATCAAAGGTTTAGGTGTTAAATTTTGTGCTATTGGCGGAATTTCCTCTCTTAAAAATCCTTCAGTAGATAAAATCTTTATAGGATGAGAAACAAAACGAAATATAGATTTTACAATCCTGTCCTCGCCCGAATGAAAACTGATAACGATAAAATAGCCCCCTTCTGATAATATCTTAATCCCTGCCCATAAACCTTTGTTGAGAAAAAATAATTCCTGATTAACAGCAATTCTTAATGCCTGAAACACCTGTCTAACTTCATCAGGAATTCGATTTCTAGTAGGGAAAACTTCCATTATTGTTTGAACCAAATCTGAAACTTTTTTTAGTTTTCCTTCCTTTTTGCGAAGGAGTATCTTCTCTGCCATGCGTAAAGGTTTCCTCACATCCCCATATTCTTTTAAAACTTTTGCAAGTGTATGTGCATCATTTTTTTCTAAATAATTATCCAATGTTTCTGTATCTTTAGGATTCACCCTCATATCTAAAGGACCTTCCTTCTGAAAGGAAAAACCACGCGTCTCATCTTCCAGCGCAAAACTTGAAAGTCCCGCATCAATTAAAATGACATCTACTTTTTGAATACCTAATTTGTAAATAATCTGGTCCATCTCTGCATAATTTGCGTGAAATAATTTTAGACGAT
>DAOOVZ010000156.1:0-6958 GCA_035370665.1 Candidatus Hydrogenedens sp. | reverse complement strand
ATCAGGGTCGTAGATAAGTCCTTTCCAACCCAAAGTGGTTCGTGGCTTTTCAAAGTAAGTTCGCATAATCATAAAGAGCACATCGTTTACCTGTTCTTGGAGTTCTCTCAGTCGTTGTGCATATTCCAGTGCTACCTCTTCACTATGAATAGAACAGGGTCCAACAATTATCAGGAATCGTAAATCTTTCCCATTTAAAATATTTTGAATAACCTCTCTTGAATGGGCAACATGTTCACTAAGAGAATCCGTAAGAGGATAAAGTTCCTTCATCTCTCGCGGTGAGATAAGAGGCGTAAACGAAACAACATTGATATTTTCAATTGCTTTCGATATTTGCTCTTTCATGACAAACACTCCATCTTTATGTAAAATCATATAAAAACTACCTAGTCTATATTTTATCAAATAAATAATAAAACAAGTGAAATCTCCAAAAATTAATTCAGTTGATAAAAATAGTAGTTAGATTTTCTATCCTTGATGCTCCGAGTATTCTGTGGTTTCTGTATTCAGAGAAGAAATAAATTATAACGGCAAAATTATCTTAAAGTGTTTTATTATTTTATAAGACTGTGTTCATTGTAGGTGAGACTATTATATTTGAAAGTAATAAACTACTTTGAGATAATATATTTAACTTATGAAACATAAGATAATATGGAGCGACTTATGGCTGTATTAAGAATTCGTGGTGTTCAAATGCGGGTGGCAGACTCAAAGAGAGATAATTTTAGTAAGATTATCGAACATATACAAAAGGGGGGTTGTGATATTATTGTCTTCCCAGAAATGAGTCTTACAGGATATAACAATAATTTCAGTGATACTCGGACAATAGAAGCCTGGAAACAAATTGCCTCAGCCTGTAAGAAGGCATATATAACCGCTATTATTGGAACAGGTGCGAGAGTAAATGAAAACACCTATATACAGGCAAGAATTTATTCCGATGAAGGAAAATTATTAGGCACACAAGAAAAATTGGTCCCAACCGAAGAAGACCGCAAATGGTGTAGGCCCGGTGAAGAATTGCGACTGTTCAAACATAAAGGCGTAACCTTTGGTTGTTTGCTTGGAAATGATTTCTGGGTTGCCCCAGGTTTTGGACCATATCCTGACCCAAGATTGTCTTATCAATTAGGGAAACGTGGTGCACAAGTTATTTTCCACCTTGCAAATACAGGGATAGACCAGACTTATCTCCCTTACTACGATATTAACCTTCGATTAAGAGCCCGTGAAAGCAAATGCTATGTGGTAACAGTAAATGCTGCATCAGAACACGGTGTAATTAACTCTCCCTCGGGGATTATGTCACCAGCAGGGAAATGGTTTGTTCAGTGCCCTCTTCAAGGTGAACAAACCTTTGTTTATGACCTCGAAATAGATACCGAAACATAATTTCTTCTCTCAAAAATTTATGACTAAAATCCAAAAAGTATCAATTTTAATTTTACTATTACTGGGTATCGTTTTAATTTTATCCGGATATTATATACAAAAAAATTACCTATCCAAGCCAAACATTGTTTTTATTCTTATAGACGCAATGCGGGCTGACTGTGTAGACCCAGAAGAAATTCCAAATACAATTACACCTTTCTTATCAGAACTTGCAAAAAAGTCCGTCTATTTCCCTCATGCTATTACACCTTGCAGTTGGACGAAACCAACAATAGCCACATTTCTCACAGGTCTACCTCCTGAGAAGCATAAGGTTAGATTCAGTGTTCGGAACGAAGACCCTTCCGCACCTGTAAGTGATGTTTTAGACGAAGCCCTTTTAACTTTACCCGAATATCTCTCGAAAAATGGATATGAAACTTATGCAATGCAGACCAATGCCAATCTAGTTCCCCTACTCGGATTTGCACAGGGATTTTCCAATGAACATTTTATATTTGGGAATGATGCTCCAGCGTCAATAGTAACCGAAAAAGCTCTAAACCTAATAAGTAAAGCCAAGCCCCCATTCTTTTTATATGTCCACTACATGGACCCACATCTCCCGTATGTTCCCCCGTCTGAATTTTTAGAACTATTCAAAAAGCCCGAAGGACTTGACGAAGCAGAAGAAAAATATATTGAACCCCGTGCTATCATGAACTACTTAACAGAACTTGTTTATTACAATGTAGGTAAACGGGAAGAGCCACCGTCACACAATTTCTCAGAAGCAGCAAAACAAGAACTTTGGAGAAGATACCTTGCAGAAACTCGTTTTGCTGATTCAGAGACAGAAAAATTAGTGAATACGATTAAGAAAAGGTATTCAAACACAATCTTTTTTATCCTTTCTGACCATGGTGAAGAATTCTGGGAACATAAAGGTGTAGGACATGGAACATCTTTATATGAAGAACAAATTCGTGTGCCAGTGATTATTCATGGCAGAGGTATAACACCAAAAAAAATAGATAATGTCGTATCCACAGCAGGCTTTGCGAAAACAATAACCTCGATAATTGGACTAACTATACCTTCACAATTTGAAGGTAGTAACTTGCTAAAAAATAATGGCAATGAAACGGTTGAAATAGTAACCTGGGGACCCTGGGCTGACATGGGATTAAATCTTAAAGCCGTTTTGAAATACCCATGGAAATTAATTATAGATAGAAACAACAATAAAGTTGAATTATATAATCTTGATGATGACCCAAAGGAGACAATAAATAAATCAAGAGAACACCCTGAAATTGTTAAGGAATTGATGAAATATATCCAGACGATACCTTCTTCTCAATCATCAGAATTTCAGGAAAACACAAAAGCAATTCCGACAGATTTAAAGGAACAACTTGAACAATTAGGCTATCTATAAACTGCTAATATAATCTGTAATATTATTTTAATCTGGATGTAATATAATAATAAAAGTATTTTTAATCTAACCTATCAGGATATTTTATGTCTACATTAGATTTCCCTTCTAACATGTCAGATAAGCAACTCAACTCTTTGCTCATTATAGTGTTATTGTTAGCCTTTTTGTGTGTAACTCTATTTCAGGGGACGCGTGGATTATATGAAACGACAGAAGGTAGATATGCCCTTTGTGCAAGAGAAACTCTACATTCGGGTAATTTATTAGAACCAATACTACATGGGAAACACCACTGGACAAAACCACCTCTGACATACATTGCTATTGCGTCAGGTCTTATTATTTTTGGCGACAATAGCACCTGGGGAGCAAGGTTTTATCTAATCCCTTCCTTTATCCTGACTGTATTATTTATTTATCTTTTTGCTAAGAATTTATGGGATAAAACAACAGGTGTTATCTCTGCACTCATTTATTCTGTTTCCCCTTTTTTACTTGCAGGTGCCAATTCTATAAGCACCGATACTCTTCTTGTGTTATGGCATTCGCTAACTTTCTTCGCCTTCTGGAAGGCGTATAAAAGTAAATCCCGACTATACATTTATCTTTTCTGGTTTGCACTTGGTTTGGGTTGCATAACTAAAGGTCCAATGGGTTTCATTCCCTTGATGGGTATTCTTCCTTTTTGCTTATGGCGATGGCTGGCTCATAAGGAGCAACTCTGGTTTTTTATTTCTCCTGTTGGTATTCTTGTCTTCTTTATAGTGGGAATTTCGTGGTATTTATGGGAAAATTATAAATATCCAGGGCTTTTAAGGTATTGGTTATTTGACGAAACCATTGGACGACTTACAGAGGGAGAGTTTGATAGAAATCCCGAATGGTATAAAGTTTTCCCAATATATTTTTTACCTACTATTTTAGGGACAGGGTTATGGGTAGTAATGTTAATATATGTCTTAATAAAAAACAAAAGAAACAAAGGGAAGTTCATTGAGTTTTCTTTTTTTGAACCCCAGTGGGCCATTCTAATTTTGAGTTTTATTTTTCCATTTCTCTTTTTCTTAATCAGCAAATCAAGGCTAACTCTTTATATCCTTCCCGTATTTATTCCTTTAACGGTAGGGATGGGGAGAATATTCTATATTGCTCTAGAACAAAAATTAATTTCACGCAAGACTCTATTGTTATTAGCAATTCTTAATGTAATCGTTATTATCCCAGTAAAAGGTGTTTCTGCGTATTATCCTAATGGAAAGGATATGAAACAATTAACAAAAGATGTTCAGCCTTTAATCAGTCAATTTCCAAAGATAGAACTTTACTGTGCCAAATCAAAAGAACTCAATGGTTTTGAATTTTATACTTACATTCCTGTTCCTGAGATACAATTGTCTGATGAGCCGCATAAAGAATTAGACCTAAATTCAATTGAAAACAAAGTAGTAAATTTTTTGAAAGAAACATCTACATCTCAAAGAATGCTTCTTATTCCTACAAAATATGAAAAGATAATTCGCGAATTAAAGATACCTGAAGATATAAAAATACAACCTGTTAATAAATTCTGGTTCGCATTGTATTGCAGTAAATAAAACTTCCTTACTTACCCTAATGCCATTAATCATATTTTCTTTATGAACCGTGTATTCCACTACCTTAGTGGATTTAGATAATAGGACATATAAGACATATATGACTTATAATCTTATTCTTAAAAAAAATAAGTAGGCATGCTTTTGATAGCATGCCTACTTTTATTCTCAGGCACAAACTCAGAAAGTTTCCGTGTTATACATGTCCCGATTTAATCACCAATTGTGATAACAAATACAGCACGACGATTCAGTTTACGATTTGCAGGCGTATCATTAGGCACTGCGGGTCTGCTCTCGCCATAACTAATTGTAGTGACTCGAGCAGCAACAATGCCATTATCTACCATGTATTTCTTTACTGAATCAGCACGACGCTGACCTAATCCCATATTATATTCATCTGTGCCTATACTGCAGCAATGTCCTTCGATAGTTACTTTATCATTTGGATATTGTTTCATATAAGCAATAACTTCGTCAACTATTACTTTGCCTTCAGGCTTCAAAACAGACTTGTCAAAATCGAACAAGACATGATTAAACACTGGAGCCGTTCTCTTCTGAACGGGCGGTGCTGGAGGTGGAGGAGTCGGCGCGGGTGGAGCAGGTGGTTCAGGCTTCTGCCACTGACTATACACTATACCACGATTGCCCCACAATTCAGAATCGTTATTATTGGAAGCCGCCTCTTTGGGCCACCACCAATAACCTGAACGACCCTGCGAATCGGCAACTGGTTCCGGTTTCGCACCCGTATTTCCCCACCAGGACATGTCATCCCATACCTTTGCCGCTTTCGCTGGCATAGCAACTAATACAAGCAAACTAACCATTACTAATAAAATAATCTTTTTCATACTGTCCCTCCTTCTCGTTGGGTTTAGTATTTTACGGTTTAACTTTCTTTGTTGTACCGCATCCTTCACGGCTTCAACTTTTTTATTAGAACACATTTTACTATATCAAGTCAAGTATTTTCACCTTAAAAAATTACTTGACTTGAATTTAATTTTATCACAACAGAACTAAAAAAATCAAACAGCAATTATTTTTTTATTGTCAATATACTATCCTAAAACAAATAAAGACATAATATTTGCAGCAGGTTGATTTACAGGTCCCTTTGTCGGATAGCGAATAAATTCTACATGTCCATCCATATACAGAACATTACAACCACCAGGTATATGATTGAAAAATACTGCTGTGCCTGCTGTTCCAAGTTGGTCAAACATAGTAAAAATTTCGCTCTGTGCTTTTGAAGAAGCACCCGGATTATTAATATCTGTAATCAGAAATCTTTCAATCCCTTCACGCAAACGATAGATAGTATTTCCTCCACCATTTCCTTCTCCTACTAAATAGTCTCCAGATATATCACTATCTGCTGCTCGGAATACTGCACCGGGGTCAGAGCCCGGAGGACTCATTAATGCTTGTAATGCCGCTGTATTTGTTGTTAATTGTAGAAGTGCAAACGGGAGTTGTTTGAGCACAACTGTATCATTGTTTAAATTGAGATTTGCACCTAACACCTGAACAAGTAATTGCAAACTGGGAATAGCACCTGCTGTAGTTACCTCATCAGGAGAATCACCTAATCTGTCAAGCACCCATCCAAAATAAGCATAACTTGCATCAACAATGGCAACGCCATCATTCCAACGCAAGTAATGACCAAAATGAATATCGTTCTCTGTTATACCTATTGAAGGATAACTTTTACCTCTTAATGAATCAACATTATCCTCAGCGTCTGATGGGCAAAATATAATTGCCGGGTCTGTCAGATATTCGGGATAAATAGATTTCACGCGAGGTCCAGCCGCAATATAAGATTGCCATGACTGGTCATATTCTCTTTGCGCTACTTCCAATTGCATGGGAGGAAATTTCTCTCCCTTACTTTCACTTGAATACATCTTGAAGACCAGTCCCCACTGTTTCAAGTTGTTCTGACAACTTGAGCGTCTTGCTGCTTCTCGAGCACGTGCTAACGCTGGCAACAGAATTGCCGCAAGAATACCGATGATAGCAATCACTACCAACAGTTCGATGAGAGTAAAACCTTTTTTCTTCATAATCCTTTCCTTCCTATATTACTAACCGAATACTACTATTTCCCCATCCCATAGGGAAATAGTTTTATTTGTTTTTATTCTATTCATTCTATTTAGCCAAAATCAAGTATTTTTCATATCATTTGATTTGTAAAATAAATGCATGTTTTATATAATCTTTAAAATAAAAGAAAAGCTCTTATTTGAAGGAGATAAAAAATAATGAGAATTTTCAATAATAAAAATTACCAGTTTTTAATTCTTGCTTCTTTTAGCCTCTTTATTGGGATTACAATGTCTATACAGGCACAGGAAAAGAAACCTTTTTTTACGGAAGATTTCGAGCAGGGAAAAGACCGATGGGAGATGACCGACCCCAATGTCTGGACTGTTTCAGCCGATGATAAAGGCAATCATTTATTGTGTCTAACAGGTTCCAGTCAATATGAACCTGCTGTTCGTTCACCGAA
>DAOOVZ010000155.1:0-6979 GCA_035370665.1 Candidatus Hydrogenedens sp. | reverse complement strand
GCTGGCAAATATTTCAAAAGATAATATTCCCGTCTGTGCTACCATCATTGGTAACAGGTTTCACATTGAGTTTTGCTCGGGCAATGGGTGAATATGGTTCTGTCATTTTCATAGCGGGCAATCAACCTTTGAAAACAGAGATAGCACCATTATTGATTGTAATGAGATTGGAAGAGTATGACTACCAATCTGCCGCAGGTATTTCTGCCTTTTTACTTACGGTATCATTTTTAATTTTGTTGAGTTTAAATTTCCTTCAATTCTGGAATAGAAAATATGCTGAAGTCATATAGAAAGATATTTATAAAGAGGTATTTGGTTCGTCTATTCAGGCTATCAGTCATACTTACGGCTCTTTGTTTTATGTTGTTATTCCTTATTTTTCCGCTGGTTGTGGTGTTTTACAATTCTTTTAAGGAAGGTGTGTCTGTTTACGCAAACAATATAATCAGAAAAGATACTATTGATGCGGTTATTTTAACTTTGAAGATATTATTGATTGTAGTGCCATTAAACACCCTGTTCGGAATAGCCTGTGCCTGGTATGTAACACGCTATTCATTTAGAGGGAAAAGATTATTATTAACACTTTTAGACTTGCCTTTCACTGTTTCGCCTGTGGTAGCAGGAACAGTTTTTGTTTTACTCTTTTCTGTTAATGGGTTATTAGGCTCACTTATTGAAAAGTGGAATATACAAATTATCTTTGCATTCCCGGGAATGGTTCTTGCCACACTTTTTGTGACTTTTCCGTTTGTAGCGAGGGAACTTATCCCAATAATGGAGGAACAGGGGCAAGAGATGGAAGAGGCAGGTAGGATGTTGGGTGCAAATGGGCTACAAATATTGCTTAAAATAACTTTACCAAATATCCGCTGGGCATTGTTTTATGGAATAATTTTGTGTTCTGCTCGTTCAATAGGTGAATTTGGTGCAGTTTCAGTGGTTTCTGGGCATATTCGCGGTAAAACGATAACAGTGCCATTAGAGGTTGAAATTTTATATAACGAATATAATTTAACGGGTGCATTTTGCGTTGCAAGCCTGCTTTGCTTTATTGGGATTATAACTATGATTTTGCGAAAGTGGATTGAAAACAAGGACCCGTTAATCAAGTATAGAGAAGGAAGTAGATATGGAGATTAATAGATAAGATGAGCATTGAACTTATACATGTATCCAAAAAGTTTGGCTCCTTTCTGGCGGTAGACGATGTAAGTTTTTCGATACAACGAGGTGAATTACTTGCTTTACTGGGTCCGTCAGGTTCAGGCAAAACAACTATACTACGGATTATTGCAGGATTAGAAAAGGCAGATTCAGGAACAGTGATGTTAGAGGGGCGTGATGTAACAGAAGAAGACCCAAGAGACCGTGGAATCGGTTTTGTGTTTCAGCATTATGCCCTATTCCGACATTTAACTGTTTTTGAAAATGTTGCATTTGGATTGAGGGTTAAACCGCGTAGTGAGCGACCTTCCGAATCAGAAATTAAAAAAACTGTGATGGATTTACTATCATTAGTCCAATTGGATTTTCTGGCAGACCATTATCCCATGCAACTTTCTGGTGGACAGAGGCAAAGGGTAGCCTTAGCAAGGGCATTGGCTATAAGACCATCAATTTTGCTTCTTGATGAACCATTTGGTTCGCTGGATGCACGCGTTCGGAAAGAACTACGGCGCTGGTTGCGAAAATTGCATGATGAGATTCATGTAACAAGTGTATTTGTGACTCATGACCAGGAAGAGGCACTTGAAGTATCTGACCGTGTGGTTGTCATGAATCAGGGACATGTTGAGCAGATAGGCACACCTGAAGAGGTATATTTTTCACCTAAAACGCCTTTTGTTTTTCAGTTTTTGGGTGATGTGAACCTTTTCCATGCACGCGAATTAAGTTCAGGAGAAATTGTTTTTCTACCCAATGAGTCAAGAGGTATAGAAAAGCGGGTTTTTGTTAGACCAAATCAAATATCTATTGCGTTAAAAGTATCAAAAGAGAATCCCATCTCTGCAAAGGTGCTGTATGTTAATACTGCGGGTCCTATGGTTAAGGTTGAACTTATAGATGGGCAAAATAACCCTTTATTGGCTATGATAACAGTAGAAGAATATCAGCAATTACAGTTAAAAAAGGATATGACAGTTTTTATTGGTGTAAAGTCTCATCATACCTTTGAAGATGACACAGATTTTTGATTTATACCTTATTTTTTGTATAATTTAAGCAGGGGAAATATAAGACGCGCCTGTAGCTCAGGTGGATAGAGCAACGGCCTTCTAAGCCGTGGGCCGTGCGTTCGAGTCGCACCAGGCGCGCCATTTTTATTTTTGCAAACTATATGTTTCCTTCAAATTCTAAGGCAATAACTGTATCGTAGGGGTCGGGTTCTATTTCGGGGAGTTTAATAACCAGGTTGTTCTTTTTTAGAGATGTTTCGATTGTTTTGGAATTATCTTTCAATAACCATGCCTTTACAGGTGATTTATCCGTTGGCAATGTAATCTTATCATTAGGTTTGTAATCGAATATATGGACATAAAAGATAGTGTGTCCATTATCGAGTTTCTTTTGAGTGCATCTGCCCCATGGCGTTTTTTCAAATGGATTGGCTGTTGTGCCGTAGACGGATTCACTGTTTACTTTCATCCATTCACCTATTTCTTTGAGTCGTTGCACGGATTCAGGAGGGAATTCTCCATTTGCCATGGGACCCACATTGAGAAGAAAATTACCACCTTTGGAAACAATATCCACCAGAAGTTGTATTAATTCCTTTGTTGATTTGTAGTTTTTGTCTACGGCGTTATATCCCCAGTGATTGTTCATAGTCATACAGGTTTCCCAGTCAACACCGGGCAAGCCTGTGGCGGGGACTTTTTGTTCAGGTGTCTCGTAGTCTCCTACATTTTTAGGTTCAGAAGTGCCTTCCATACCTGAACGACCTGTATCAACACGATTGTTGATGATAATATCTGGCTGTAAGGAGCGGACATAATTATATAGGTCTACACCTTTTTCATGTGTCCATGTATTTTCCCATTCCCCATCAAACCATAAGATACCCAGTGGACCATAATTGTTTACCAATTCCTTCAGTTGTGCCTTCATGTATTCAATATAACGATTGAAATCTGCATCACCTTCGGGACGTTGTTCCTTTTCCCAGTCTCTACGGGGCAAATAATCAGGATGATGCCAATCCATGATAGAATAATAAAAACAGAGCCGCATCCCTTCTTCCTTGCAGGCGTCAGAAAGTTCTTTCAGTATGTCTCTTTTGAAAGGAGTAGACATAACATCCCAGTCTGTAACCTTCGAGTCGAACAAGCAGAAGCCGTCGTGATGTTTCGAAGTTATCACTATATATTTCATGCCCGCGTCTTTTGCCATTTTGACCCATTCTTTTGCATTAAAATTAACAGGGTTAAATTGAGTAAGCAACTTTTCATATTCAGGCAGAGGAATTTGTGCCTCATGACGAATCCATTCTCCATAATGGTCTTTATCGCCCCATTTACCTGCGGGAATTGCATACAAGCCCCAATGGATAAACAGTCCAAATCGTGCTTCACGCCACCATTGCATTCGTTGGTCTTTCTGTTCCTTAGATTCCTTTGTAAAATCTTGGGCTACTCCTATAACGGATAAAGCGATAAGTGTTGTCAGGATTATTAAAATAAAGGTATAATTTTTTTGATACTGTTTGAACATAACACATTCCTTTTCTTTGAGTTTTTGAATAGGTTCATTTTAAGATACTTTGTGTAAAGAATACAAGAAAATTATGCAGTGCAAATTTAATTTTTAATCTTGATTGGTTTCGGTGGTATAATTATTTAAGAGATAAAATTATGAAGGCTTATTTAAGTATTGGAAGTAATTTAGGAAATAAGTTAGACAATATTAATGAAGCCCTCAAAAAGTTAAATAAGATTTTACACACAGAAATAATCAAAACTTCTTATGTATATGAAACGGAGCCGATTGGTAATTTTAACCAACCGACTTTTTATAATATTGCAGTGGAGATTGAGACGGGCTTAAGTCCGCTTGAACTCCTGAGCGAGATAAAGAAAATTGAATTACAATTAGGAAGAACAACCCAGGAACGATGGGGTCCTCGAGTAATAGATATAGATATAATTCTATATGGAAATGTCTGTTGGAGTGATGAGCAGTTGGTTCTTCCTCATGCTGAATTTAGGAACAGAAGGTTTGTCCTACAACCTTTATCGGATTTAAACTCGCAGATTACAGACCCCATAACAGGAAAAACAATTAAAGAATTGTTGTCAAGTTCAGAAGTAAAAGGAAATGTTGTAAAGACAGAGTTAAAAGTAACTCCTTGAACCGCTCCGCTTGGAGCCCAAACGGGACCGGGACGGATTCAGTAAGATGAAGTCACGGTTCGGGAGACAATGATGAATAGAAACACAGTTTTGCATTTTTCTGCACAAAAGAGTAGGCACGAGAAAATAGTTATATTAACTGCTTACGATTATCTAATAGCCCAATTAGAAGAAGAAGTGGGTGTAGATGCAATTTTGGTTGGCGATTCGTTAGGCAATGTTGTCATGGGTAGAGATACCACGCTACAAGTTACGATGGATATCATGACTTACCATACCTCTATTGTTTCGCATACTGTTAAAAATACTCTGGTTATTGCTGACATGCCTTTTCTGTCTTATCAAGTGTCACCAGAAGAGGCATTAAGAAACGCTGGGAGATTAGTATCGGAAGGTGGAGCGCATGGAGTAAAATTGGAGGGGCCTGTTTCCAAATATGGTGAAGCGATAGGAAAGATAATAAGAACAGGTATCCCCGTAATGGGACATCTTGGATTGACACCTCAATCTATACTCGAATTAGGTGGTTATAAAGTGCAGGGGCGTTCAGAAGAATGTAGAGAACGATTAAAAAGAGAAGCAAAAGAATTAGAGGAAGTGGGCTGTTTCTCAGTTGTTCTTGAATGTATTCCTATGGACCTGGCTAAGGAAATAACAGAGAGTTTAACTATTCCTATAATTGGCATTGGTGCGGGACCATATTGTGATGGGCAGGTTTTAGTCTATGCTGATATATTAGGTTGGGGAAAAACAAGATTTGCCAAGACATATATAAATGTTCGAGAGGACATAAAGAAAGCCTTTCAAGAATTTACAAATGAAGTAAAACAAGGAAAGTATCCAGAAGAAAAACATGGTTATACTTAAAGGAGAAGACCTATGGAAATTATAAAGACTCCGGAAGAAATGCGAAACTGGTCTATAATCCAGAAAAAAGAGGGACATACAATTGGTTTTGTTCCTACAATGGGCGCACTTCATGAAGGGCATTTAAGTTTGATGCACGCTTCAGTTTGCGAAAATGATACTTCAGTTGTCAGTATTTTTGTCAATCCTACACAGTTTGCACCAGATGAGGATTATGAATCTTATCCAAGGTCTTTTGAAAAGGACAATAAAATGTGCTTCTCAACTGGAATTGATATAATTTATGCACCGACCGTAGAAACGATGTATCATGAAGATTATTCAACCTATGTTGTTGTGGAAAAGGTATCTGAAGGCTTATGTGGAAGGTCTAGACCTCATTTTTTCCGGGGAGTGGCTACCGTAGTTGCAAAATTGTTCAATGCAGTTTTGCCTGACCGTGCTTACTTTGGTCAGAAAGATGCACAGCAGTATGTAGTGATAAAGAGGATGGTTAGAGATTTGAATATGTGTATTGATGTTATTGAAATGCCTATTGTCCGTGAGTGTGACGGATTAGCCATAAGTTCTAGAAATCAATATTTAACACCTGCACAAAGAGAAAAAGCACTCTGCCTATCAAGAGGGTTGTTCAAGGTAGAAAAAATGATTAAAGAAGGTGAACGCTCCGTTGAAAAGATAAAAAGTGTATTAGCCTCAGAAATGGCTAATGTAGATATTGACTATATTGAGGTAGTAAATGCAGAAACAATAGAACCTCTGGATATTATTAAGGGTGATGTGCTTATAGCCATTGCAGCATGGGTAGGAAGAGCAAGATTGATAGATAATATAAAAGTTAAAGTATAAGAAAAGGAAGAATAAGAGTGTATATAACGCTATTAAAAAGCAAAATTCATAGGGCAACGGTAACAGATGCAAAACTAAATTACGAGGGTAGTATCACAATTGATGTTGAGTTAATGAAAAAGGCAAATATTCTTCCTTATGAAGCGGTGCATGTATTCAATATTAACACAGGTGACCGTTTTGTTACCTATGCTATTGAAGGGGAAGCGAATAGTGGTGTTATATGCTTAAATGGTGCTGCGGCTCGTTTAGGTCAACCGGGCGATTTAATTATAATTATTGCCTTTGCTCATATACCCTACGAACAAGCCAGAAATTGGAAACCAACTATAATCTGTGTTGATTCTAATAACAAGCCTATTTAATTGCCTTTAATAAAATTTGGGTTTATGCTTTTATTTAAAATAGATGGCTTTTGATTTAGTAACTTGCAGAGATGTTTTTCTTAGAGACCACTGCGAAGATAGATAGTATAATCATTGCAGTAGCGGATAGAGAAGCACCGATAATGAATGAGGTTGCTGGTCCTAATAGTTTCCAGAACAGACCGAAAACAAGGCTTGCAGGAAGCGCAGATACACCGATAAGTCCGTTATATAAGCCATACGCGAAACCGCGTGTTTCTACCGGTACTAAATCAGCAACCAGCGCTTTTTCGACACCTTCGGTAAATCCGTAATATGCCCCGTAAATTACAAGCAGTATCCAGAAGAATAAGTGTGTCTGGACAAAGCCCATGCAAAGGTAAACAAAGGTGTAAACTCCCCAGCCAGAAAGAATAACTCGGATACGTCCAAATCGGTCTGACAAACTTCCTCCAGGCAAACTGAACGATACCTTGGATATGTGAAGTAATACCCAGGCAAGAATAACACCTAACGGACCATAATGAAATTTTTCACTTCCAT
>DAOOVZ010000154.1:0-7033 GCA_035370665.1 Candidatus Hydrogenedens sp. | reverse complement strand
CATATTGAAAATAGTTGAAATCAATCGTTTTTGTATTCAGATATATGCTTACGGCGTTATAACACAAAAAGAACTTCTCCCATGGATAGCGACCATAACAATACTAATTGAAATTTCATTAGGTCTGTGTTTCTTGTTGTCTTATCCGTATCGTAAACTTACATTGGGGTTTAATTTAGTCCTGCTTACTGCTTTTACAGTGTTAATAACTTATGGCTGGTTATTCAATAACTTAAAGGACTGCGGCTGCTTTGGAAAAATCGAAATGGGACCTGTGGAATCAATCATTAAAAATTTAGTCCTTATCCTTATCACAGCATTCTGTTTTTGGGGCTTACAACTGATTGAAATCAAAATTAATATTAAGCATATATTACGATTCTATGTTCCCCTATTTATCGTGTTTTGCATTACATTGTATTTCTGTATTTATAAATTACAGCAAGAACAAATTTCTACACAAAATTCCCCATCAGCGGAAACAAGTGTATATTCAAGAATGGATATCGAGATTGATGGGAAAAAATACGATTTAAGCAAAGGACAATATCTTGTAGTTCTATTTAGTTTCGGTTGCGAACACTGTGCCGATGAAGCACCAAAAATTAACAGATACCTGTTCTTTAATGAACTTCCGCCTGTCATAGCCTTATGCCTTGAAGAATCTCAAGAAGAAAAGGAAGATTTCATAAGTAAAGTTCAGCCTCAATTTCCTATTTATTCGATTGGGAATAAAGTCCGACTTTTCTTCAGCCTAATAGGTAAAGAACCTCCACGATTAATATACTTAAGAGATGGGAAAATCATTAAATACTGGGATTACACCCTTCCCACCCCTGAAGAAATACTCAAAGAAATTAAAAATATACAATAAAATAGAGTGTTTAATACTGTATAAAAAGTTTTGAAAACTTAAAGTTTTTGAAAAGAATAAATTGATTAGGGTATGATAATACCCATATTTTATATATAATCTCTTATTGTCTTGTTCTTTTACTCACATTGAATATTAACATTAAAGGTTTATTGTTTTATATGACCAATACTTATGAACCTGTAATTCAGACAAAAAACTTATCAAAAATTTATGATACCGGTTTTAGAGGTGAACAAGTCCACGCTTTGAAAAACTTAAATCTCGATGTATTCCCATCTGAAATTTTTGGTTATCTTGGTCCTAATGGTTCAGGTAAAACCACCACGATAAAACTCTTGTTAGAACTAATTTTTCCTACTTCTGGTCAAATAAAAATCATGGATAGAACAGACATTTCCTCTCCTTATGTAAAAAAGAGCATCGGATACCTCCCAGAAGGTTCTTATTACCCGGACTTCTTAAAAGGGGAGGAGATGCTCAAGTTTTATGGTCAATTATACGGTCTTACAGGAAAGGAACTATACAAAAGGATTGACGAGGTATTAGAACTTGTCGGCATGACATACGCCCGTAAAAGAATGGTAAAAGGCTACTCCAAAGGTATGCGTCAGAGGATTGGACTTGCACAAGCCTTAATAAGTGACCCACAAATATTAATTCTGGATGAACCCACCACAGGATTAGACCCCATAGCGAGGAAAGAGATACGTGATATCCTTTCACGCCTCAGAGACGAAGGGAAAACACTATTAATTTCAAGCCACGAATTATTAGAAGTTGAGATGATTTCAAATCGCGTAGGTATCATATACGAAGGCAACTTGCTTGTATCAGGCACATTGGACGAATTATTAACCTCAAAAGACCGTATCATAGAATTCTCCAATGCTGCCAATGGAGAAGTCCAGGAGATTAAGGACAAAGGTGTTGAGATTGTAGACCAGATAAAAGACAAAGTCTACCTTAAAGCAAGAGATGACCAGGAACTATTCGTCGCAATTGAAATTGGGAAATCCGTAGGTTTACAAATTGTAAGCATAACACCAAAAAGAGAAACACTTGAAGAACTTTTCATTCGTGTTATTAGTTTAGCAAAAATAGGACGGAGTAAAAAAGATGAAGACGCTGCTTGATTCAATAAAAGGACCGTGGTTCATAGCCGTTTACACATGGAGAGAAGGCTTGCGTAGAAAAACATTGGTCGGCTTTCTCATTTTAAGCCTGCTTGTTATATTCGGAGCAACCTTTATGACCTCATTTATCAATCAAGCCACGGTTGGTGATGTCACTACCGATATGTCTCTACGCTTAATAAAAGATATATGTGTAACAGCAATATCCATATTTGGAGTATTAATTACAATTTTTATATCTGCATCAGTAATACCGACTGAAATTGAAAATCATGTAATATATACTGTCCTATCAAAGCCTGTCCGTAGATATCAATATCTTTTAGGTAAATTTTTAGGTGCTCAATTAATTATTATCATGAACCTATGTCTGATGGGTGGACTCTTCTTTATTGCTTTATATATCAAACAACGAATATTACCCACCTTACTTTTGTGGTCCGTATTCCTGACCTACTTCGAATTCTTAATTGTTTCTGCATTAACCTTTGCTATCGCCTGTGCTTCAAGTTCATCAGTTCTTCCCACTATTGCAGGATTATTTATTTATATAACAGGCAGTCTTACAGAATACCTAAAAGATGTGTATAACCGTTCAGGGCAAACAGGAGAATGGTTCGATTCTTTAGTAGGTTATATTGCTTATATACTCTGGAATGTCCTGCCAAATTTGCAAAGGTTTAGTCTAAAAACAAAAATTTTAGAACTACAACCTAACGACCCACCTACTGATGTCCTGATTCCACAATTAGTGCTTTATGGACTTATCTACGCCGCAAGTGGATACATCCTTGCATACTGGATTTTCAGAAAGAGAGAAGTATAAATAGAAAATGACAAATAAAAAAATTAACTTCATATTGCTAATTCTTTTTATAGCGTCTGTATTATTAGGCTCATATCAAGGGAATCGTGTTGAATTTTTAAGAGAATGTGAAGCCTTTTATAGATGGCTTCTCGCAGTGGGCACTCAGGAAAGATTATTCCAAAGTTCAGAAGGTAGTGAAAAGTCAGATAAATATGTAGACATGAATCTCTTCCAAAAAGTTTCCGAAGTGGCTATCCCAATACTTAAAGAAAATGAAAATACAAAAGATTTAATAGATGACACTCTCTCAACACCTGAAAATTTTGCAAACATAATCGGCAATATTTCCAATGACCCGATTATATGGCAATTGTCTACACGAAAAGAACTTGCCGAGTTAAGGAAGGAATTCCTAAAAAGTTTGAGAGAGAAAAAAATTCAATATAATAGAGATATAACCTATGCTGAGGCACAAGCCAGTGGTGTCAATATTTTTAATCTATTTTTTGGATTCAGAAAAATTGCTGCAAGTCTAATCTGGTTGGAAGTAGATAGATACTGGCATCAAGGATTACTCCATCGTATGGTTCCACTTATGAGAACCTGTGTAGCATTAGACCCTAATTTCGTTGAAGCATATCTTATCGGTGCATGGCATCTTGCCTATAATGCTACCGCAAAACTCCCTGATACTCCCCAACACTTAAAAAAATGGAGTCCTAAATATAATGCATGTGTGGGTGAGAAAGAGGCTTTCTATTATTTAGCAATAGATTTCCTGAAAAATGGCATTCGAAACAACCCGAGAAATTACAAATTGTATTTCGACCTCGGCTTTGCAATTTATAAAAACAAGATGAATGACTACCCAAATGCTGTCCGTTATCTAACCGAAGCCGTTCGTGTGCCTCATGAACGCTGGGTAAGAAGACAACTATATATCTGTCTGGAAATGAACGGACAATATGAGGAAGCATTAAAAGGTTGGGAAGATTACAAGACACGATTTCCGGATAATCCAGTTGCAACCCGTTTTGTATTAAGAAATCAAGGTAAAATTTATGAGATGAAAGCACAGGAATTATTAAAAGAAGCAGAAAAAATAAATGATGAACAAAGCAAAAATGAAAAGATAAATCAGGCAAATGATTATAAAATGCAAGCAAAGGAAATCTGGAAAAAATTAAGCACCGAAGAAGGTGACCCTTATGGCGATTATCGTCTTTCACTTATGGAGGCTATGGATTTATACAATGAAGGGAGATACCTCGAATCTGTTGCTGTATTAGATAAAGCACGATGGGAGAGTCCCAGTAATTTTGATGAAGCCTCTGACTTAATTATAAAAATTAAACAAGAAGCCAACTTACCTCTTACTGTGTCTGAGAAAAAGGCAGTCCTCCGCAAAATTGAAGGCGACCGATGTCAGGGTATGCCTGAAAAAGTTCCAGCATCAAGTTAATTATGACTATGATGAATCCCAAATATGAAAAAATAAAAAAGAATATAGAGCAGATAAAAGAAAAAATAGACTGTGCTAAAACAAAAAGTCTTCGCAAAGAGCAGGAAGTCACTATTATTGCTGTAACAAAAATGGCACAAATAGAAGACATTCAAATAGCATACAATTTAGGATTGCAACATTTTGGGGAGAATAGAATTGAATCTGCCTGTGAAAAAATAATTAATTCCCCCACAGATATACAATGGCATATAATAGGAACTATACAAAGAAGAAAAATACCTACTATTCTGGAACATTGCAAATTCATTGATTCTGTTGATAGAGTTGAAGTGGCAGAAACAATTCACAAAAAAGCAATTGAGAAAAGGATAGAAACCGTCCCAATTTTATTACAATTGAATATCTCAGGCGAAGAAACAAAGCACGGTTTCTCTCCATCAGAATTTGATAATTCGTTTGAAAAAATTAAAGAATTTAACAACCTATTTATTCGAGGGCTTATGACAATCGCCCCAATAAATGCAGATGAAAAAACATTGAGACAAATATTCGGCACATTAAGAAACATAGCCGAAAAATACAACCTAAAAACCTTGTCAATGGGTATGACAGATGATTTTGAGATAGCCATTGAAGAAGGTGCTACCGAAGTGCGTCTGGGTAGAGCAATTTTCGGATGATAAAAATAAAACTATAAATTCTTATAGGGATTTGCCAGATGATTGAAGAATTGAAAAAAATAAAGGAAACAGCATTACAGAAAATTAAAAGTTCAGAAGCCATAGAAGCCCTTGAACAAATTCGCGTCGAGTTTCTCGGCAAGAAAGGCAAAATTACTGAAATATTGAAAAAATTAGGTTCTTTATCACCGGAGGAAAGACCCAAAGTTGGTAGTATTGCAAACGAAATCAAGGAAATTATTACCAATGCGATTCAAGAACAGCACCAGGTTGTTTTGGAAAAAGAACTACAAAAGAAGATAGAACAAGAGCAGATAGATATTACTCTACCAGGAAGAACGCTCGGCTGTGGGCATATACATATTATTAATCAAGTAATGAACGAAATTGTAGATATTTTTATACAAATGGGATTTCAAGTGGCAAAAGGTCCAGAGGTTGAAACAGAATATTACAATTTTGAAAGTTTAAATACACCGGAAGACCATCCTGCACGCGATACTCACGACACATTTTACATTAAACCAGGTATAGTGTTAAGAACGCATACTTCACCTGTGCAAATGAGGGTTATGGAAAAGACAAAGCCACCAGTAGCCGTAGTAGTTCCCGGTAGGGTATATCGCGTAGATAACGACGCAAGCCATAGCCCAATGTTTAACCAGATGGAAGGACTACTGGTAGACGAAGACATTACATTTACAGACCTAAAAGGAACTCTGATGTATTTCGTCCATAAATTTTTTGACAAAGATACTGCTGTCCGTTTCCGACCACATTATTTCCCGTTTACAGAACCATCAGCAGAGATGGATATATCCTGCACTGTTTGTAGAGGTAAAGGTTGTCGAGTCTGTAAACACAGTGGCTGGCTCGAAATATTGGGCTGTGGTATGGTTCACCCAAAAGTATTGGAATATGCCAGATATGATAATGAAAAATATCAAGGCTATGCCTTTGGTTTTGGAATAGATAGGATGGCTATGCTGAAATATGCCATACCTTCTATCAATTTACTTTTTGAAAATAACCTAAAATTCCTGGAGCAATTCTAATATGAAAATATCTCTAAACTGGTTAAAAGAATATTGTGATTTACCTGTCAATCCAGAAGAATTGGCTGACCAGATGACAATGTTGGGATTAGAAATTGAAGCCATTGAAGATGCAGGTAAAGAAATTGATAAGGTGTTTGTAGGACAAATCCTCGATATTCAACCTCATCCCCAGGCAGATAAACTTGTTGTGTGTAAAACAGATATAGGCAAAGGTGAGCCTCTCCAAATAATATGTGGTGCAAAAAATATGAAAGTTGGCGATAAAGTGCCTACGGCTATTGATGGTGCCACCTTACCCGATGGATTCAAAATCGTAAAAAGGAAAATGAGAGGTGTCGAATCCTGTGGAATGATGTGTTCCAGTGCTGAACTTAAATTGGACGAAGACGCAGAAGGATTACTTATATTAAATCCCGAAACCCCTATCGGTGAAGATATAAAAACGGTATTAGGATTAAATGATGTAATATTTGAAATAGAAATCACACCGAATAGGGGAGACTGGGCATGTTACATTGGATTAGCCCGAGAATTATCAGCATTTTATAATGTGCCTTTGAGACTACCGCAATTTAGTCTAAAAGAAATAGAAAAATCCGCATCAGACCTGTCCAGTGTCACTATTGAGTGCCCCGAATATTGTCCAAGATACGCAGGAAGAATCATACAAAATGTTAAAATTGGTCCTTCACCAGATTGGCTTCAAAAGAAATTACTCAGTGCAGGACAAAGACCTATAAACAATATCGTAGATATAACAAATTTTGTGCTATTAGAATCAGGACATCCTCTTCATGCTTTTGATTTTAATAAATTGAATGAGAATAGAATTGTAGTCCGACTTGCCCGAGAAAATGAAACCATAAGAACACTGGACGGAGAATTAAGAACATTAAATCCCTCGCAAATGGTTATTGCAGACGCTAAAAAACCGCAAGCCCTGGCAGGAATTATGGGAGGTGCTGATAGTGAAGTTGACGAAAACACAACCAATGTGTTTTTAGAAAGTGCC
>DAOOVZ010000153.1:0-7038 GCA_035370665.1 Candidatus Hydrogenedens sp. | reverse complement strand
AATATGATTCTCCAACAAGTCTTAAAAATGAGAATGGAGAATTTATTACCTTAGCAGGCATTGTTAATGAATATGGAAAACTAGACAAAAAAAAGCAAGAATTAGAAAAACGTGTAGCAGTTATTCAAGAAATTTTGAGTGACCGCATTATCTGGTCTGAAAACCTCTATCAACTTGCCCTTTTAACTCCCGAAAATGTTTGGTATGAGAGAATTCGTATTACTTGGCAAACCTTCCCTGAAAAAGTAATCAAAAGAGACCCCAAAACAGGGAAACCTGTCATTGACCCGAGAACAAAAGAACCTCAAACAGAACAAAAAAATGTTAAAAGACCCATCCTTGAAATTACAGGATATGTCATAAGTGATGAACATGGTGAACGACAAATATCACCTTTAATTGAAAACACAACAAACCAAGAAAAAGCACCTAACTTTGTTAAACAATTTACATTAATGCGACCTAAAATTGAAGATACTGAATTTAGTGGTTTTTCAGTTCGCAAATTTACTCTGGAATATTTAATCGAAGCAAAACCGGGAGCAACAAATGATTGATTTATTTAGAGGCAAAATAACTCCGAAAGATTGGGCAGTATTTGGATTGGTAGTAGTGGTAGTTGTTGCACTCCTTATAGGTGCTTACCTACTAATCTTTACATTACAACAAAATAAGATTAACCAGATACAAGCAGAAGTAAATAATTTAAAAAAGAAAATCGCTGAAGCAAAAAAAACTGTGGAAAATTATGACAAACTGCAAAGCCAAGCGGCTAAAATGGACAATTTAGTAGAATTATTTAAAGGAAGGCTACCTGATATACGACAAGTTCCACAACTTATGAAGCAACTTGAAAGTATGGGGGATAGCCTTGGCTTAAAGACGCAACTAACACCCCTACCAAGTATAATAGACTTATCGAAAGAGGTTATTCCTTATCAGGTCGTAACAAAAGGTTCTTTCCATCAAATTTTAGCATTTATTAACTTATTAGAAAAAGACCAGCGCTATCTGAAAATTTCAGACCTAGATATTGGTCCTGAAAAAGCAGGAATTTGTGAAGCAAAATTTGTGCTCAGCACATTCCGATTCATTGAGCAAGAAGAAACAGAAACTCAACCAGAGAAGAAGTCTTAAATATGGAAAACAGAAGGCAAATAATTATCGTAGGTGTATTATTTGTTATATTAATTGGAGTACTTTTTTACCAGTTTGTTTTAAAGCCAGGGAGTTCAGCACCTGCCACAACAACTCCACAAACACAAGTAACCACACAAAAGGCTAAAACTCAAACTGCCTCCACTACTACATCTACTACGGTAAGCACAGCAATAACACCTTCGATTGAAACTTTAGAACAAAACATAGATGAAATAATTGAAAATTTATTGAAAGCAATTCAAATTGTTCAATTTGACTATCAAAAAATTGTTCCACCTCGAAACCCAATGACACCGTTAGTCGGTTTAGTTCAGACAACAATGTTTGGTCCAGAAACACCTATTCCAGACACTGAAATAACCCCAGGACAGGTGTTGAGTAAAAAAATTTCGGCAATTATCTGGGATAAATATCAGCCCCTGGCTATCATTAACGATGAATTGGTACCAGAAGGCTATACTTTCCCTGACAGAATACAAGTCTTTCGTATCGAACCAACCAGAATTATTTTTAAACTAGATGATACAATTTTCCCAGTAAGATTAAAGGAGCAATAATATGCAAAAAAGACAAAATTCCTGTCTCACATTACAAGGAATTGCAGGCATTAAACCTTGGAAAGATGGGGTGGTCGCAATTAGTTTTTTGTTATTTGTTTTAACTCTTGCTACTGCTCAACCATCAAATTCACAAAATATGGAAACAAAAAATACACAGTGGATAGAACAGGAAAATGATTGGCTTTTTCACATTTATCCCACTGCAAATTTTTCCTATCTTATCTCTGAGAATAAGGAAAAAAACAAAATAAAACTTGCATTAAAATTTTCAAACAACATTGACAAATCAAATATTGACCAGCAAATACTTACAAAAAAACCAAATTTTATAAATATAGCATGTATAGAATCAGACAATAATTATGCAGAGTACCTATTTACCCTTGACAGTAATCAAACTTACACTATTACAAAAAAAGATGGACTATTTATAACATTTACAAAACAAAATATGCCTATTCAGGAAAACAGTAGTCAAGAAATTTTTCAGATTGCAACAGACCTTAAATCATTAATGATTAACCCAAAAGATACGAATGTAAATGCTCCTACACTCGACGAAAAACTTGAATCTCTAGACCATACTATTTCCAAAATGCGTGTTGAAAATGAACTAAAACTTGCCAAACAAATAATGCCAACTTTATCTATTAAAGAACCTGAACAGGTTTTTGCACAAAGTGCAGATGCACAAGAAACAGGTTCCCTTTCTGTAGGTAATGTTGGAGGACCTGATAAAAATATAGAAATTCGAGAGGCTGCTCCAGCAGATATATTCCAACCTCAACAACCTCAGTCTCCACCATCTCCACAACCTGTAGAAACTGGGGAACAATCAGAAAAAGAAACTTCTCCTACTGAAACCACAGAAGAAAAAAAACCTGAAGAAGAAACTGGAACAACCCAAGAAACTCCTTCTGAAGAAGTGCCACCACCTATGCCCAGAGAAGAAATTCCTCCACAACAAGGAATTGATGCAACCGCAGAAATTACCAGAGAATTGCGGAAATTAGAGACACCTTCAAAAGAAGAAACATCAAAACAATTAGAACCCATGACTATAAAAGAGGAACAGCCAAAAGAAAAAGTGGCAAAAGAAGAAAAACCAAATGAGAAAATTTCCTCTGAAGAAATGATAAAACCATCACCCCAAGGATTAGACACCATTATTGATTTTCAATGTGAACAAATGCCTTTAGCAAAGGTTGTCCCATTATTAGCCTACAAAGCTAATATAAATGTAATTGCAGGGGCAGACCTTAAAGGCAATGTAACAATGAGTTTAAAAGAAGTAACCTTACGCAAAGCCATAGAAGCCGCATTAAGAATGAACGGACTGGGACTGTTACAAGAAGAAAATATTTACCGAATAGTTCCTTATGAAGAAGCAATAGCTAGTGATAGAAGCACTATAGTTGTTCACTTGGAAAATGCCAAAGCACAAGAAATAAGAAAGGTCCTTGAAGAAATTTCAAAAGGGACTAAAGGAAGAGAATACATAACGCTCAGTGCTAACGATACAACCAATGTAGTTATTATCTCAGGTCCAGAAGAACAGATTCAGGGACTAGCCCAAATGGCAAGAGAATTAGACATAGCAAAGCCTGTCATTCCTACTACAACTACAACCATTAAGTTAAACTACGCAGACCCAGAAGAATTAGTTAAGTCATTGCAAAAAATTCTTACCCCGAAAATAGGAAATGTATCGGCAGATGCCAGAGCAAGAAATATTATTATAACAGATATACCAGTAGTTGTTGAACAAGTTAAGGAACTAGTCAAAAATCTCGATACGCCAGTCAAACAGGTTCTTATTGACTCTATGGTAGTTGATGCAACTTTAGGTGATGAATCACAAACAGGTATTGATTGGGTACTTAAATCTGTTAGAAACCAGAGCTGGAGAGATTTCGTAATGTATGGACCAGAGGGTAGAAAAATCGGCAACCTCCAACAATTTGACATTGCTGGCACTTCAACTATGGGCGATACTCTCGGTAATCTTACATTTAATATTCTAACCAGCGAAATTGATTGGAAAGGTGTAATACAAGCAGAAATCCGTAATCAAAATGGACACCTTATTTCCAATCCTGTTGTAGCAACCATAGAAAATAAACCTGCAACAATAACTATTTCACAAGAAATCCCATATATTGACCTTTCTCAAACCAGCCAAGGTGGTGCCTTGACAAATACACGATTCAAACAAATTGGTACCGTCCTCGAAGTAACACCCCGCGTTACACACGATAATCATATCATTACTGATATTAAAGGTAAAGAAAGCACTATGGTCGGTGAATTTAATGGTGTCCCTATAGAAGATATGAGACAAGTAACTAGCACATTACATATCAACAATGGGCAAACAATCTTTGTAGGTGGATTAAGAAAACGAAATGATACTGCAACTGGTCAAAAAATGCCAATACTCGGCGATATTCCTGTGCTAAATATTATATTTAAAACAAACCAGAGAAAAGCACAAATCAACGAATTACTTATCTTTCTTACCTGTTCTGTTATAGAACAAGAACTCCCAGAACTGACGGACGAACAGAAAAAGGTCTACAATGACGCAAAACAGGCACCTATGGATGCTGACCTCAGTAAATATATGGGACATGACATAGTCCATCCAAAAGAAATATCCAAACCACCCTATCAATGGAAAAGAGTACAGAAAGAAAAACAACCTATATCTAAATAAATTAAAATTATTCTCTATCAATCATACAACAACATTTAACTACTAAATAATATTCTATAGCCATTTATTAAATAATCCCCTAAAAAAATTAGTAACTATTATCATCTTTTTAATAAAAAGTGTATAACAACACGAACCTGTACACAATTTTTACTATACTTTTTGAATTGTTTAACACATAGTATTACTCATAACCATTAAAAAATTTATGAAAAGTCTTTATATCTTTGAGATATTGTATTGATTATTACAATCTCCAAACCCTTCCCCAAAACTTTTAGTGGAAAATAATTACATGTTATATTTTTTATTATACTTTATTGGTTGTATAATCTACCTATAAAAACACAAAAGTATAGAAAGGGATAAAAAATGTTTTTTATTTGCCAACAAAATAATTTAGTATTACTTATTTCTATTTCACTATTCCTCAGTATACTTTTTATGCCTTTAATCTCATCGGAGGCTCAAAATAACAAGCAAGAAGGGACTATTCATGTTGCAATTATTACAGGTGGACACGATTATGTTAAGGAACCATTCAACGAAATGTGGGCTAGCATAAACAAAATTCAACCTAATTATTTTGATTATGGAAATGGGAAATGTGCATTTTTTGATAATGACCGTTATAAAGAGTTTGATGTGATTGTTTTATACAACTTTCATCAAAAGATAACAAAAGAGCAACAAAAAACTTTTCTTGATATGCTACACGGCGGGAAAAAACTGATTGTCCTGCATCACGCAGTATCTGCTTTTCCAGAATGGGATGAATTCGCAAAAATAATAGGTGCTAAGTATTTTTCAGAGGATATGGTTTGGGATGGTAAAAAGTATGAGAGGTCAAAATACAAGCACGATGCAAAAGTTCCTGTTCATGTTGTTGATAAAAATCACCCTATTATGCAGGGTATAGAAGATTTTGAAGAGATTGACGAGGTATATAGTCAGTATCAAATTTATCCAGATGTCCATGTTCTTCTCACCACAAATCATCCCGATAGTGCCTCTTTTCTGGCGTGGACTAATAAATATGAAAATACTGAAGTCTTTTTTACATCATTAGGACACGGACCTCAGTCATTCAAAAATGAACAATTTAGAAAAATGATAAGTAATGCAATCTTATGGGCAGCAAGTAAAGACGAAAATAAATAAGTAGATAGAAAGGAAAATAAAATGAAAGGAAAATTATCTATAATTGTTCTATTATTAGTTTTACTTATCGTCAAAACTTCTTTTGCAGAGGATTCACCTTTCTTTAAGGAATTCTTTGCAATGGATACAGCCACAAAAGATGCGGAACATGCAACACCCGATTCACAGACAGCCATTGTTAAAGAATTAGGTTTTACAGGTATAGCATGGACAGGTTTTGAACAACTTCCTGAATTAAAAATTGCACTACAAACTCATGGCTTGAAATTGTATGCAATATATCTATGGGGCAGTATTGAAAAAGATGGGTTTCAAATTCAGCCCGGCTTAACGGAAGTATTGGAAACGATGAAAGGAAATGAATATTTCCTCTGGCTAACCATTAATAGTCAGACATTGAAATCTGATGAGCCTGAATCCACACAGCAGGCGTTAGCATTAATACGAACTTTAGCGGACCAGGTCTCCCCTTATGGAGTAAAGATTGCACTGTATCCACACGCAGGTTGTTGGTTAGAAAAAACGGAACAAGCATTCCAGTTAGCACAAGATTCTGGTAAAACAAATGTTGGCATTTCTTTTAATCTATGTCATTCTTTGAAATCTGATGGACAGGATACAAATCTTGATTTGCTTATTCGCAAAGTAAAAACAAAGTTGTTTGTTGTAACAATAAATGGTGCAGAAGTTCCGGGTAATGATTGGGACAAACTAATTCAACCGCTTGACAAAGGCAATTTTGACTTAAAACCTTTGCTAATAACATTAAAATCGGTTGGATATACGGGACCTATTGGCTTGCAAGGCTATGGTATTCAAGAACCTGTCAAGGAGCACTTGCCTCGTTCTATGGAAGCCTGGAAAAAATTAATAGTGTCTGTCTCTTCATACCAGCCGATACGGATTTCCACTGATGATTTGCAAAGTTTCCGTGAACCCACAGGCGATTGGTATACAGGAGGAGATGCTATTCTTGACACTAATGATGAAACTCGGCTGACTTCTTTGCCGGGTATTGGTGTGCTTATCAATGGGAAAAATGGAAAGACGAATCATCTTATAACAAAGGATGAATTTGGTGATATTGAATTACATATTGAGTTTATGGTTCCAAAAGGTTCAAACTCTGGTGTATATTTTCAAGGGCGATACGAGATACAGGTATTGGACAGTTGGGGTATTGCAGAACCCAAATATAGCGATTGTGGTGGTATCTATCAGCGGTGGCATGAAGAGCCAGGACTTTCAGAAGACCAGCGTGGGTATGAAGGCAAACCTCCAAAGGTAAACGCATCCTGTCCACCAGGAACCTGGCAAAGTTTCGATGTAATTTTTAAGGCACCTAGATTCGATACGGAAGGAAATAAGATTGCTAATGCAAAATTTGTGCGTGTAATTCACAATGGCGTTGTAGTCCATGAAAACGAAGAAGTATCCGGT
>DAOOVZ010000152.1:0-7157 GCA_035370665.1 Candidatus Hydrogenedens sp. | reverse complement strand
ACATAGATTTATCAAATCTGTTAATTTTTGTTTGCGTGTATCGGGGTCAGGTGAAGCAATAGCCGAATGGATATTGGTCCAGGCATATAATTTATGATTCTGGACATCAGAAAGTTGTTTTTCATCAGGTGCGATAGATACCAAATTGAATCCTGCATCAGAAAGAAGTTGCAATTCATTTAAATCATCTAACTTTGGGCTATAAAGCCCTAAAATAAAGGTTCGTTGCCCATCTATCACGAGCATTCTGTCCGGTGCAATTGTTGCCTCTGCTGAATACGCATAATTAAGCGAGGCAGACATCATTACAAATAGTGCAAAGATAGAAACCGTCCTTAAATAACTCATATTAAGATTATCCTCATTTTAGTTTGCTTTTATACAGCATGTATTACATTATTTAATGATAGTTTAGTTTATGTATCATACTTTTGACAAATAGTTTTAAATGACTTGTATAGTTCAGGTAGAGCCTCGCATAAAGCGGACTGATGTTTTGCAGGGTCAGGTCGGTAGAATATTCGATGGGATGTGGTAGATAAAGTTTGCTCTATCTCAAAGTTTCCATCTGATAACGGCTTGATGTGAACAGGGATAAATGAACCTGAAATAACCAGGTCTGAGGGCTTGCGTTCAATCGGTAAAATAATTCGATAACTTCCATTTGCACGCTGAACGAGAAGACGCTTTGTAACTTCTAACCAGACATCTGTTTCCCAGACATGATGAATGCGTTGGAATAGGGCTGTTTTCGCTTCCTCGTTTGGTTCTTCTTCCAGAACTTGCAAAAAATCAACTCGGCTGGAACGGCTATGCGAATAGACAAGGAACTGGAGCAAGCGTGTGTCTATCTCTCTCAAAAATTCCAGATTGGGCATACGCCAATAGGTATTGTAATTCCCGTAAGCAAAAGCATTACCTTCGCTTGCACAGGGATATAGCCAGATAGGTAAATCTGATGACAAGACACGAATGAATGCTTCGGGGTCTAACCTAACATTCCACTCTAACATTTTACCTGGCGGGTAAGAGCCTGCACAAAGGTGAATACGACTCACCTTTTTATGCAGTAATTCTGGGAATTGATTAAGTGCAACCGCAATAGGTCGTGCAGAACCAAAAGAGACTATCTCTACTGATTGTGGTGAATGTTCAAGCAGCGATTTAAAAAGTTGTATTCCCCAATTTTCAAATTCTCCACGAATAGTCTGCGGGTCTGTTGTTCGTGCAAGAGGCACAAAGGGACAAGGTGCACACGGAACAGAACGATTAAATAGATAGTTCAACTGCCACACAGGAATAACACCCGGTTCTCTACCACCTGTCGGGTCGGCATATTGTTGCTGTTCATCGCCCATATATTTCACCCGATATTTATGTGAGATATCCAGTAGCACGCCCAGTAAATCAATCTCCGGCACAGCATAAGGCAGAATTAAATCAAAAGTGTCACCAAAATCCTGTGGAGGATGATATAAGTCGGTAATATCAATTACAGGGATACGGTTTGAGGACATTATAAAAGGAGGTATTTGAGAACTGCCAGCAAGACTGATACAGGGAATTGATAATCCAGCAATCTTAAAAAAGTCACGACGCGTCAGTTGTTCCATCTACTCACTCCCTATCTCTTTATTCATAAATTGATTTTAAGGATACATGGAATTCACCATTTTGTATTGTTATCTCACTAAATCCGCCATTTCTTTCACAGTTATAAAACAGTGCTGGCGAAATAAGATACTGCACCAAAGGGTTATCTCTGTCTCTTGAAAGACTGTAATGATGGACATGTCCAGCAACATATAACAACGGCACTTTCGTCTGGATAAGCACTTCTCTAAGATGGTTTGAATTCTCTAATTTACGGGAATAGGAAGAATAATATTCAGGTGTATGATGTAAAACAGGATAGTGTGCACATATAACCGTAGGCTTATCTATTTTTTGTAATATATCTTTAAGTTGTTGTATCTGCTTTAAACTAATTTCACCCCGAGAAGTAAGGAAATTTGGACGGACAGTATGCAGGAATATTAACGGTGTATTATCCGACAAATAGGTCATGGCTACATCATCATTTGGAATTATATATTCAGAAAGTATTTTTTCACACCGTTTTTTTCTAACTGCCTCATAAGTGTAGTAATCATGATTTCCCGGTATCACAAACACAGGAAAATCCATATCTTTAATTTTATCTATGAATTTTTTAGCATAATAAAACTCTTCTTCAAGGGCCGTTACAGTCAAATCACCTGAAACAAGAACCACCGCATTTTTATATGCTTTCAGTATATTCAAAAATTGGTCTATTGCTTCAAAATCGAATCGCCTCTTACGGTTTAATTTCCAATTAAAACAGCCTAATATCCGCTTATTGAGCAACTGTGATATCTTTTTAGGGAAACAGAAAAAATGTAAATCTGTTATATGGATTAGTTTTAGTGGTTCATTCTCGTTCATTTTCACCATTTTTAATTTATTTGTGCTGCGACATCGTTCAAATCGTTAATCTGTGATTGAATATTCACAGGTGCATAGAAAGATAGATTAGGATGGACATGGAACACAGAACAAGTCCGTTCAGGTATAATCCACCAGAGGGCATTCTGAATATCCCCGATACTGCGAATACAAGGTATATAGAAGTGCTGTTCCCATATTGAATCATCTGTTAGGTCAAGATTGTTCAAGTCGGCAAAGATAGGATTCGCTTTGTCGCAAAGTGCACCTGCAAACAGAGACAACACCCCTGCATTGCCCATACCCACTAAAGTAATAGGCGATTCCAAATCTCTACGGGAACTTAACCATACTAACGAAGTAATAATGTCCTGCACCTGTTCTGCATGTTGGGTATTTAGGAATGTATCAAGATATAATGATGTATCTTTCCGTTTTACCTTTTCCCAGGGCGACTGATGTTCTCCTGTCATGAAAAGGTCTATCGTAGCAACAGCATATCTCTTTTGAATAAGATTTTGTATTGCATTATTCAAAGTTCCGTCAGAATTTATAAAATAACTTTTACCTTCATGATGAGCAAGTAGCACCACTTTTTGCGGCTGAGGGTCGTAAGACCTGTAAAGTAGCAATGGCACCTGGTCATGCACTTTTGTCCGTGACAGAATCCATCGCTCCAAAACAAATGATGGTTTCTTACTCATAGATATACATGTCCCCTGCACATCGTTCACAGAAGGAACTTCCGCACCTGTTACAATTGCAAGAGTAGAGCCATCTTTCTCACGAAATTCTTTCACCTGCTCCACTTTTGCAGAGATATATTTTTCACGCAGTTCCTTCTTTTCTTGAAGAAAACGCTTTAATACCTCGTCTGGGGTAGTCTTTTTCATTTCTTCAATTTGTTCATCTGTGAAAACACGCAAAGATTGTTTAGGAGGAACTTCAAAGTCTGGTTCTGTAAACTGCGACCAATCCTTTTCAGGGAAAAATTGCTTACCAAAAAAACGATATACCACTTCGCGACTGGATTTGTTGTAATTATGCTCTGCCACAATTTGTTGCGTCCCTACATTCTGTTCCTTCCCATATAGTTGATATATGCTTCGTATAGAAGGATATTCAATTCGTGGTGTAGCCCAGGTCCAGTCTCCATTAGCCGAGACAAGTATCATAGGACGCGGAGCCATAAGTGCACCAATCTCCATATTGCAAGCCTGCCTGCGAATTAGTGGCGCATTCTCACAGATACATCCCCCTTGCATACAACAAGAAATCATATTTACAGGTGCTGAGACTTTAACACGTGGTTCAACCGCCGTTAGTAGAAAGGTTTGTGTCCCCCCACCAGAAGCACCTGTGCATGCGATTTGTTCAGGGTCTACATCAGGCAAACCTTGTAGAAAATCCAGAGCACGAATACTATTCCACAACTGCACGGCACAGGGATGAATTCCCCAGAGTTTTAAGACATTTGTTCCCCAATTGTGTGGTAGTTGTTGAGAATCATTATATCCAATCATGTCATAACTAAATACAACAAAACCCATACGGGCTAAAGTAATACAACGACCCGGGACTGAACCTATATTAGAATGTTCAAATCTTCCCTCTTTCCAATGTCCATGCGGGCTTAATACTCCCGGATGTTTACCTTCTTTTAGAGGGCGATATAAATTGCCTGTAACATAATAACCCGGCACAGATTCAAAATATACCTTCTCTACGGTAAAACCATCTCCCTGAAATTTATCAAAAATGTGGGCATTCAAAGGACACTTCTCTCGGACAGGAAATATGCCACATGCAACGGCTATTGTTTTACGAAGAGTATTTGCAAAGGTTTCCCATGTGGACAAATCGTCAAAGTGAGGCATGTAAAAAATTGTGTTCGTGTCGCGACAAATATCTACACGAGAATCTTCTACTCGTGCTGGGTCTTGCAGAACTCTTCCATATTCACAGCAAGCACCCGGCTGAAATTCCGATTGATTGGACAAAGCAATACTTGCTACATGCTCACTCCCACGAACCGGTATTGTCTCACCTCCTTTTAAGGATAAGGAATTTAATTTTATCCAAGCATAATTGGGTATAACCTCTCTGCCTTTCTTTTCCTCTTTTTTGGGGGCTGTAAATTCAAATTTTTGAGTCCCGATATTAACCTCACCTTTTGTCTCCTTCTCTGCCCAGACCCAGACTGTATAGTTGCCGTCTTCTTGCACTTTCCATTCACCCCACTCATAAGCATTTACAAAGGAAATAGCATTAAAAAGGAAAAAATGTAGAGAGAGTAAAGCAGTAGTAATCATTTTATAGTCCTTATATGTGGGTTATTTGTCCCGTTCTTTCCATTGAATTAATTGTTCTTCTGGAAAGATGGCAAGATTAATCTCACTTCGTTCATGTGAAGTAAACACCAGTGCAATTCGCTCATCACTCAGTTGTATAGCATACGGGTAGGCATAAGAATCATTTCCACGCACGAGGTCTCTTTTTATCTCCCAGGTTTTGCCATCGTCCATTGAAATAGCCACTGATAAAGGACTCCTATCAATAATGGTGTTATTATAAAACAAAAGAAGATGTCCATTTTTAAGTTTTAACAAATCCACTGCTGCATTAGGGTTCACAAATTCTGTATCCACGCCCTCTGTCCATGTTTTACCTGCGTCAAATGACTCTGTTTTTACAATAAACCCATCAGGCATGGGAGTATATCCTCCACCTCTACGGCAATATGCGAGCAAATGTGTATCACTCAGCGCAACTACGGAAGGTTGTAAGTTCCCAATACGCGAACGGACATAATTACTCTGTGTCCATGTGTGAGTTTTCAAATCATGTATAAAGAACACTGAACTTGTATCAGGGGCAAGGAATTCGGGGTCATTACCCGTTTCACGATATATAGGAAGAATAAATTTGTCATCCTTCAATAAAAGCGGTTTACAACGAACTAATGTGCCCGGTTCAAGTGTCAGTAAAGCAGAATCAGACCAGGTATTTGCACCATCTGTAGAGATTTTATAATGGATATGCGCAGTGCACCAGGTATCACCATAGCGAACTACATAAAACAACCATACAATATTATTCGGTCCCTGCCAGACCACAGAATTTCCTTCACCACGCCACGGTGTATCTGCAATAACTTTAGGTGCTTGCCATTGCGACTCACCCTTAGGGAGTCTTGAACCATATACCTTCGCATCCCCCTCATACTCTCCACTACCACAATAATATGATAGGTAAAGGTCACCATTATCCAACTCTGCAATAGATGCAGGATGTTTATATTTTCCACCGGGAGTTTCCGTCCCAAAAACCTTTTGGATATTAATGTCTGGATTAACTGACTGAACATCTGCAAAAGAAGGAGTTATCCAGACAAAAGCAAATACAGACAATAACAATACAAATGTGCGACTGTTCATAAAACCTCCTGAAATTACTTTTAAGTTTTGTAATAATTCTATTAGTATTAAATAGAAAAATCAAAAAGCGATGGTCCAGACAGAGACTTTGATTAGCCATCTATTAGACTTACTTTATAACAAAAAGGTATACAATAAAAATTGTATATTCGGATATGACCCTTCCCTAAAACAAATGAGTTTCAAAAAATGTAATTTATTAATCAAGATATTGAAAATTGGAATGCTCACTTATCTATGGTAGCCGTTAGACAAATTTTACCCTACCCTATTAGAGACCATACACTGAAAAAGTGCCGGAGAGGGGACTTGAACCCCTATGCCCTTGCGAGCACATGGACCTGAACCATGCGTGTCTGCCAATTCCACCACTCCGGCGGACAATAGATATACAATATTCTACCGAATACCCCTATTTTAAGTCAAAGATTAGCGTTTTATCTCAACTTTTGCATATACCTCATTAATATTTTAACATTTGAAAACCTGGACTAAATATTTTCTTTATATTTGGTAATGGAAAATATTAGCAAGTGTTCATCAAAAAAAAGATTCCACCATATTTAACAATTTACCTACGATATATAGCCGTAACTTATAGTCTGTTATGGCTTACAAAAATCTACAATTTATCAAGCATAACACAAATTGAATAATATTTTTGATAATTTTTGTATAAATTTGATATACTTATACTCTCTTTGAATACTTTTTATTAGTGGACGGGTAGCTCAGATGGCAGAGCATCGGACTTTTAATCCGGTGGCCGCGGGTTCGAGTCCCGCCCCGTCTACCAAAATTAATATTTTTTATGCAGGGTTTATCTTATTACAGACATAGAAAATTTATTTCTTCTTCAATAATTTTCTTCCCTTTTTAAAATGTCTATGAATATAATAAAGCAAATGCATATATTCTGTATTTATTTCCATTCTTATACAAACAAAGATACACTCTTTTTACAACCATCAATTTCCTTATCAATCTTGAAGTTATTATAATATTCATTGAAAAACAAGACTATATTTAATTTAGGTCTCATATTGTATAAATAATATTTTCAGAATGGGCAAAAAAATGAATAGAATTTTTCTCAAATCTTGTGAAAATATGGAAGAACTCAAAGAAGGTGAAGTAGATTTAATAGTTACCTCACCACCTTATTGGAATGCCATTGATTACGACCAGCATGTAGAAGATAATTGTCAGAGGACGGTAGGTTGTAGTATAAGGGATTAAAAGAATCCTTAAAGA
>DAOOVZ010000151.1:0-7221 GCA_035370665.1 Candidatus Hydrogenedens sp. | reverse complement strand
GAACTATTGGCGGTGTCGGATTCTCAGTAGCCAAAGGTCCTTCATAAGTCCAACCCGCAGGAATAGTCTCTGCATATCCTAATGCTTGTACTGCTTCTCCACAGGGGTGGTCAGGGTCTATTCTAAAATTAATTGTTACTTCTACTACCTCACCTGGCACATAATAATTATGAGTAAAACTACGACTTACCAGAATACAAGGCACAATACCGTTTAAGAGTGTTTCTACCTTCGGAGAGAAAATGGAGTCTCCACAAGTCCGATATACCACTGCACTGGACTTTGTCTCTGTCCCTACCACTATATCCCCACCAATTGTCACAGGACCACTTTCATCAGCCGGCACCTGAACGGTATAGGTAAATTCCACTGGAAAAGCAGGAACACTTACATACGCAAATTCAAGCAAATCTGTTTGTCCAGCAGGAGGAAATACAGGAGGAAATCCCGGTGGAAGGGTATCGGTATTGGAAGGTCCTACATAAGTCCAACCGGCAGGTAAGGTATCCTGAAAACCTAATGCGGTTATATCCTGAGGTCCCTCTTTATCTATATGAATTGTTACATCAATAGTCTCACCCGGAACATAATACATATTAGTTGTCCCTGCAACACCTGGACCGGATAGTTCACGGGTAAAGGTAAGGTTAGTTGGTTCTAACTGAATTGTATTTGTAGTAGGGGCACTTTCCAATTGAGGTCCAGTTAGTCTATATGCAACCGTTCCCACTAACTGCCCCGGCTCACAAATTGTCAGCGGACATGCAATCCGATAGGTAAAGGTAGCAGGAAAAGTAGGAACAAAAATATATGCAAAACTTAAAGTGTTCGTCTGTCCAAAATTTGGGACTATTGGTGGTGTCGGATTCTCAGTTGCTAATGGGCCTAAATATGAGAATCCGGGAGGAATAATTTCCTCATATCCGAGAGCCGTGATTGTTCCTTCACTGCCATCATAATTTATGGTAACTTGAACAGATAACTCTGGTGTGCCATTTACAAAATAACCATTTGCATCCAGCCCTGTTATTTGTTTTGTTACCGTCACTAATCCCTGGGCACTCATGGATACCACGAGTAAACCCATCAACATCACACAAACCGATAACATTACTTGTGTGTTTTTAATACCTACAAACAATCTTCCTGCTTTCATTTTTTTGCCTCCGATGTTCATTGTTTTATTAACTTCATACCTTATTTTACTTTTCTATTTATTAAAGAAAATTAAAAACTATAAGATTATATATTACACAATTCTAACTCAATTGTCAAATAAATTTTTTGTTAACCAAGAATCAAAAGGTTATATCAATAATATATCATTTGATTTTCCTATTTCAAAATAGGAAAATAACTTTGTTTACAAGAAACATTAACTATTATGATAAGGAACAAAACATGAACAAAAATAATCAGATTACAGCCGACAAGACATGCCGAAGGGATTTTATAAGGACAATAAGTATGGTCTCTTTAGCTGCTTCTATCGTCCCTGAAGTTGCGTCTTCACAGGACAATACTCCTCCAATAAAAGGGCGAATCAAACAATCTGTTTCTCGCTGGTGTTATGGCAAAATTCCCATGCATGAGTTTTGTGCTGCGGTTAAATCTATGGGTATGGTTGGCATTGATTTGCTTGACCCCAATGAATGGGATATTGTGAAAGAACATGGTTTGATTTGCACAATGGCAAATGGACCCGGCTCTATAGAAAAGGGCTGGAATGACCTGTCTAATCACAAGCAATTAATAAATAATGCAGAAAAACGGCTACATGAAGTTGCCTCTGCTGGACTTTCTAATATGATCGTTTTTTCTGGCAATCGTGGGAAAATAGATGATAAAGAAGGGTTAGAAAACTGTGTTACTGGACTTAAGAAAATTCTTCCGTTAGCAGAACAGTTGGGTGTAAATGTAATTATGGAATTATTAAATAGTAAACGGGACCATAAAAATTATATGTTTGACCATACAGCATGGGGGGTTGAACTTGCAAAACGATTGGGCTCGCAGCGTTTCAAACTCCTCTATGACATTTATCATGCGCAAATTATGGAAGGAGATATTATTCAAACATTGAGAGACAACATTCAATATATTGGACATATCCACACAGGAGGCGTACCTGGTCGAAACGATATTGACGAGACACAAGAGTTAAATTACCGTCGAATTTGCGAAGTTCTTGTTGAATTGAATTACACAGGAATCATTGCTCACGAATTTGTGCCGAAAAATCCAGACCCTCTTTTATCGCTAAAACGCGCATTTGAAATTTGTAATGTATAGGAAAAATCATTAGCAAAAATATAGACTTTTAATCTCCAATCAAGGTATTTAGTTTTTCCAAATCAGAAGTGGTTGTTGCTGGTGCTTTTTTCCCTTTTTCTGCTCCTTCTTTTTCTTCTGTTTTTTTATTTTCCCCTAATATAGAAGAAATTAATTGTTGATTGATTTTAATAGGGATACCGCTTTTCATAGCGTTTTCTCTTAGATAAAGAAGGTAATCGTTCAAAATTTCGTTCTGTGCCATGCGTATTTCCATATCCAGCATTTTCTTTTTTTCTTCTTCCATTTTGGGTTTATCTTCTTCAGTTGGGAGTGTTCTTTCAAGTAGTTGCACAAAATAATATTCATTATTAAAATCCTTGATAGGACCTGCAAGTGCACCGACATCCTTACCTTCCAATTCGTTAAAGATATCTTCTGGTGAAATCATAAGTCCTTCCTGGAAGAGATAATCCTTTGCGGTAAAAGCCTGAGAAGTCTCTTTTACTTCAATTTGTAAATCGGGCAATATTTTAGGAAGGTCATCAATGGTTTTTGCTTCTGCTTTAATTTTGTTTACAATTTCATCAACCTTCTTTTTATAATCTTCCTGTTTCTTGACCATAGTTGTGTAATCTCCAACAACGCGCTCACGCACTTGTTCCAATGATGGAATTTCGCCTTTTGTTCTCTCAAACACCTTTGCTACATATATATTATCGCGTGCTGTTATAACTTGATATTCAGAATCTTTCTCTGGTGTCATAAAGGCATTGCAAAGCGGATATAAGTCAAATTGTGTAATCCCTTCTACTGCTTTAGAATCTTTATTGAACGGTCCTATTTTTGTAATAGAAAGTCCCTTTTCTTGAGCAACTTTTTCTAATGTTTTTTCTTCATTGGCTCTTTTTACAATTTCATTTGCTTCATTTTCTTTTTGTTTTTTCTCTTCGTTACTTAAAGATGCGCGAACCATAATTTGGCGGGCATGCACTTCACGGGCATTAGTTTCTGCATTCGTTCGTTCTTCTTCTAACTTAAAAATATAAAAGGCACCAAAGGTGTATATTGGTGCACTTATTTCGCCTACTTTTAATGAAAAGAGGACCTGCCGATGTGGTGGCTCATTTTCGCGCGGTGTCTGCCAGCCAATATCGCCACCGTTCTTTGTTTTTTGGTCAGAGTAGGTGTCTGCTAAAGTGGCAAAGTCTTCTCCCTGCATCGCTTTCTCATAAGCCTCTTTGACCTTGTCTGGAACAGGAGGCTGTAAGGACAATTTAACTGCTTCTATAACCAATGTGTCTGGATTACGATATACCTCTTTGTGCTCCTCAAAATATTTACTTAATTCTTCATCTTTAATCTCCACAGGTGGAGAAATTTTTGCATATTTAATATGAATACGCGTGAAATTATTTTTTACTCTTTTCTCGATGGCGGTTGAATCAAATCGAGCCGGTGCTAAAAGCGTATTTATGAATACCTGCCGCGATATTGAGTTCTGTAACTCATTATAAATCTCATTCCAATTAATTTTTCCTTTATTAGCGTCTACCCAAGCGTTCCATGCTTCACGGTCAAACTTCCCATCTTCAGTCCGAAACTGTTGCCATTTTTGCATTTGTTCCACTAATAGATTACGGTCTACTTGAAAGCCTCGTTTTTGCTCTTCTAATGTGATTAGATTGGAATCTATCATCTGTTGCAATAGTCTATCTGTCTCGCCCGATTTCTCAAGTTCTTCTATCGTAACAGGCTTGTCTGGAGTAGAGCGTTGCTGGATAAGTGCATTCAAATTTCTACGGAACTCACTTTCTAATACAGGTAGTTTTGAAACAGTCGCTACAGGATTATCTTTTATCTGCACCGTAGGGCTATTTCTACCAGGCATACCAAAGAACAAGACAAATGGAACCGCTATTACAATAACTACAAAAATTAAAATTGCTCGACGATGTTTTCTCATCAATTCTTGAATCATGAAATAAAACCTTTATTTTTTACAGGGTTGAGGTTTACACTAAGGTGTTAGAATTAAAACAAAGAACTAACATAAAATTAATTTTTATTATCCAGACAATAAATTTATCATAATTGGCGATTTATACACAAATACGAGGTATACTAATTTATGATTAGAAAGGAGTCTGTAAATATAATTTATGGTAAAAGAGATTTCTTTTTATCAAATCAGTTGCTTATTTATGTTTTGTGCTTGTTTATTTTTTTTCACAATTATTTATGCAGAAAATACTAACTTGCGATAGAACCTATGTTGAATTTTTTAACAAATATGTGAAATAAAACTACTCCGCACTCTTCCATTTTTCAGGTGTTCCCATAGTTTCAAAATTGTAATATGCAAATACAGTGCTTGCGATACCTCCGCGTGGTTTGCATTCGATTGTTATAGACATTTTACGCGGTCGGCATGCAAAAACAAGGTCCTCTAACATGCGATTTACAAGGTGCTCATACCAGATACCGACATCGCGAAACGACAATAGATAGTATTTTAAGGAGCGTAGTTCAAGGCAGTATTTATCAGGCACATAGCGGATGGTCACTTTTGCAAAATCGGGCAAACCTGAAAATGGACATACCGAAGAGAACTCGTCTGTGGTTGAGACAATTTCCATAGTTCTGCCTGACTCTGTTTTTGGATATTCGTATTCAAAACATTGTAGACAATTGCTATCAATACTTTCAGGACCTTTGAAGGGAAGTGTTTTCCCTTGTGGCTTAAAGTCGTGTGTTACTTTTACTCTTTGTTGGGGCTTCTTTTCTTTATTCATAAATATTCACCCTTTTTATAATTAAGTTCGACTGTATATATTTCAGTGATATAATACGACAAAAGGAAATAGTTTTGAAAAGGAAATATATGAAAGTCTGGTCAAAAGTATTGTTAGCTATTATACTCTTCTTTTTTACCGGTATAGGGATATTTGTAGTTTTTGAAGAAAATGCACTTTCTTTTTTTAAGAGAAAGGAAATATTAAATCCGAAAATTTTACTATCTCCTTCTTCTCCTATTGACGAAACAGGATTACCCCGATATGAACTTCAATGCTCAACTTTAGAAAATGAACAATTAAGTTTTGAACGGGTTTCTTTGCCAATACATCGCTATCAGTTATTTGACTTTGGTGTGGCAGATATAAATCAAGATGGTCTATTGGACATTTTTTCCAGCAATTGTAATTTTCGCCCATCTATCTTACAAAATTTAGGGGACTTTACATTTAAAAATGTTACCAGTGATTTGCAATTAGATTTATTGCCTGGAATTCCTGATTTTGCATGCAGTATCGCTGCACCATCAATTACAGAAGCAGGTTTATACATTTATTATATCTGGCAAAATATTCATATATACTACCTTTCCCCATCAGATAACTTTCTCCGAATAGTTGTAGAGATAAACATTCCTAATTTGCAGGCTGAAATTGTAGACCAGAAAGGCGATGTTGCTATGGTTTACACAGCAGAGCAAAAGACAAAAGAAGGTCCCGGTGAAACGAGGTTCAAGTTCTCTTCAGAACGAGAAGGACTTTCTATAATAAATGCAGGAAGACCCTCTATCCCTGTGCAAATTTCTGTATTAGATACCTTTCCTTTGTGTAAAATTTATATTGGACCAGGCAAAACTTCACCTCCACAACATAAATTTACTTTGAATGCCTTTGACCGACATACCTATACATGGAGCGATATAAATGGTGACCAGAAAATTGACCTTTTTTCAGGAAGAGGGGGATTGCGTGGAAGCCCTGAATATGAATTTTTAAGGAGACAACTGAAAGACCAACTTTTTATTAATAAAACAAATAGGTTTGAAAATATCTATGATTCCTCCGGCTTGGAAAACTGTGGATGTGGAACGAGAAAAGCATGCTGGGTGAATATTGACAATGATAATTTTCAGGAACTTTTTATCGTCTGTGCTCGTGAAGAGTTCTGCCGTCTATTTCGTAAAACAACTGCTGACGGTAAGTATGCGGAATGTGCAAATACTTACGGATTAGATATTCAGGGCGAGCAACCTGTTTTTTGGTTTGATACGAATAATGATGGATATATTGACCTACTGTCATTTAGTAATAAAAAGCCTGCAATATTTATAAACCAAAACGGAACACAGTTCCAGAAGCAGATTATTGAGGTTAAAGAAAACATTGAATTTGTCCCTGCGTTTCTCGCTGTATGTGATTTTGACAATGATGGGAATATGGAGGTTTTTTTTGCCAATCAACCTGACCATAAAACATTCTTAATGAAACATAAAGGAAATATGGAATTTGAGTGGTTAATCCCGCAAGATTTCAATCTGCCTGACAAATCGCTCTGGGCATGTTGGGCTGACTTGAATAATGATGGATATGATGAACTTTTATCTATACCTCAGGGAATTATGATAAATAATTCTCAGAAGAAAACCTTTGAGGAAACACAGATTCTATCAATGGCGCATATACAAGAAACACAGATGAGCGATGTCCGTATAGAATGTTTTGATGTAAATAATGATGGTAAGCAGGATGTAATGTTAGGGTATCGCATAAAAGGAGACAATCTATCAGGATATGGAGAATGGTGGTATTTAAGTCTTTTCAAAAATATAAGCGATATTGTAGGCAACTGGGTTGATGTGGAGTTTCAAGGAACAAATGGCAATCCTTACTGCTTTGCAAATAAAGTCTTATATAAAATTGATGAAAACAATCAAAAATTACGAATTGTCGGAGAAAGTGAACATTCGCGAGCACATCAAGGAAATTATCGTCTACACTTCGGACTTGGGACAACACAGGAAACACCAACCTTCATAATCACCTCTCCTGACAGAAAAACAAAAGAGGTTTCTATTCTTTCTCTAAACCGACTTAATCGTTTGGTTTTTTAATTTTAATATCTGGCTTAGTTCGTGTAATGGAATGACAGTTCATA
>DAOOVZ010000150.1:0-7262 GCA_035370665.1 Candidatus Hydrogenedens sp. | reverse complement strand
ATTCAACTATGTCAACAAGCAATAGAAGAAGGATGGACAGGTGACTGGCAGAACCGATTAAACCGTTGCAGAAAAACATCTATGATAAAAAGGAAAGAAAAATAATTTTTAATTCTTTTATTAAAGAAATTATAATTAAATTTTCTTAATAAATTGTTGACATTGTTGGGGGTAATTGATGTAAAATTATAAAATAGATGTGTATGATTTAAATAATTTAATAAAAATTGTTGACAAATGGTGTGATTTGTGATAAACTTTAATGTATAATTGTATTTTGATATAGTAAAGATTGTAAACAATAAAATATGTATTAGAGGAGAAAAAAGGTGAAACATGTGCGAATGATTTCAAGTAAGCGTCCTGTGTATGCAGGGTGGTCCGATGATTTGTGCTTTATCGCTTTCCTGCTTAATAAACTATTCGGATTTATGGGAGGAGAAAGTCCATTTTTCCTGTTCATAGAAGATAAATGTCATATTGATACAGGGACGGGAACTACCACAACTTAGAATCAATAAATTAATTATTAGAAAAAGAACATTTTAAAAAGTGATGAGGTTAAAAATTATGAGATTAAAAACGGTTTTTAACTTAGTGGTGATATGTCTTTTGATAAATCTTGTTTCGGGATGTTGTTTATTGAAGGGTTCATCAATAATACTTCCTGACTCTGCCCTAGAAACAGCAGTGCGTAATGCGTTGGGAAAGCCTTTCTTTATACTATGCACTGGCGACCTTGAGTCTTTAACAGAAATAACGGCAAGAGGCATGGAAATAGCAGATTTGAGAGGTTTGGAGTATTGCACTTCATTAATAAAATTAGATTTGCGAGATAACAATATTACTACCATATCCCCATTGAGGGATTTAAAGAATTTAGTCTGGCTGGATTTGAGAAACAATTATGTAACAGATATTACACCTATTGCAGGGCTACAATATCTTGAATATCTTGATATATCTGGGCCGGATAATGATGTTCATGATTGGTCTCCATTAGTTGCGAATGTAAATGCAGGTGGACTGGGACCGGGAGACACAGTAACTTTAAGCCCGGAATGGACAATAAAGGAAGATGGTAGTTATTATGAAGATTTTGAGCCTGTATATCAGGTTTTGATTAATGCAGAGGTCAATGTAATCTTCGCAGAACCAACATCAGGACAATAAATAGGTGAACAGTTTTGTATATTTATTTTTTAGAATATAGAAGGGCAAAAATTTGGAAGGAGCCCCAATGAATAATCAAAGGTGCAAATCTATCTTTTCATCGTTTTATATCGGGTTGTTTATCTTAATTTTTATTTCAATGAGTGGATGTCCCTTTAATCAAAAGTTTGAAGTATCTCCACAAGCACTTTCATTTGGAACGCAGACGATAGAAAAAACTATGTATATAAAGGCTCTGAATCGTTTTGGCGTTGATTGGTCTGTGGTTGAGGTAGTATGGAATGCCGCACAAAATAAATGGGTAGAAGAGGATGTTCCGTGGATGTCGGTCGAGCCTACTTCGGGGGAAAATACTACTTTTCAGACTATTCAAGTAAGGGTTTTGAGAGGTGGATTAAATGCTGGTGAGTATAAGGATGTGGGATTGCAATTTAGCACTTCAGCGATGACACAAGTAGTAAGTGTGTCTATGCAAGTTCGTAGTGCACTGTCAGTAACTCCACAGGTTTTTACCATTAGACCAGGTGTAACCGAAGCCACTATAAATGTGAGTAATGAAGGTAGTGAGAGTTTTGATTGGTCTGTGAAATATGTTCCAGACTTAGCAAATAAAGAGGTATTTGCTGATATTCCCGTAGATATTTCTGTATCCCCAGCATCAGGGAATCTTCCCGCTTCGGGCAGTGTAGATGTGACGGTTCGTTGGGATGAAACAAGGTCTTCTGACTTTGGTCTGCTTTTTGATTCTTCTCTGGGAAAACAAGTAGTTGAATTCCATTTCGCAAAGATATGTTCTGAATCTGAGGTTGAAGTTGCACCAGCAGAATTAGTGTTGATAGTAACCACCGGGTCTCTTACATCAGAAGACACGAGTATTAAACTACCTGCTTCCACCTTAACATTGACAAATCGGAGTAACAAGGAACGGCAGTGGAATCTTCAAATTATAGGGACTAAGGGACAAACAATAGACAACATCGCTGTAAGCCCTTCTACGGGAAGTCTAAATCCGAATAGCGATGTTAAAATTTCTGTTGCAGTTACCAAGCCTAAAGATGTCATTTTAGGAGCAGGAAACTATTCAGCCATTGTAGACATGCAGGATTGTTTGCTATTAGTTCCAATAAAGATAGAGCAATTAAGTCTGCCTGAGATTGCAATTTCTGAACCGCCGCAAGAAACAAGCACACGTCCCGAAGTAATCCCCTTAGAGGTTTTGGACTTTGGACAGGAAGAAGTTCAGAAGGAGTTCTGGATTGCTAATGTAGGTCCGAGAGATTCAAAATTATATTTTCGTATCACTCATGAAGATGAAGGCGTGGCAAATCCCATTATTGCTGGTATTAGTCCTATGGCAGGAGGTGCTAACGGTGAAGATGGGAATCCAGAAGATTTTTATCATCCTGACTATCTTAATGTTTTGATTGATGGTGAACAAGTTCTAGTAACAATTAATCGGGATAATTTACAAAATGATATTGAATACCGTAATATTACAATAGAAGCGGTTGACCGAGACCCGGTTCAATTCCCTAATCAAATAAGTGTATTAAGTGCAGTTGAGCCAAAGACTATCAAAATTCGTGTGGAACGGCAGCCTTTAAGGATTGAAGGGGCATTAAATCGCAGTAGACCTCCGTATGTTATGCGGTATATCTTTTTATTGAGGGATTCTTCCTCACGTGCAATTCCGACAATTACATCTACTGACCTTTCAAAACTCAGTTTGACAATTTCTGAGGATGAAGTGCCTCTGGATATGAATGAAACAAATTATTTCCTTACAGGTCCACAAAATATAAAAGGAAATATAATAATATTATTGGACTATACAGGAAGTATGTATAATGCAGGGGTGAACAACAGGGACAATCCTTTGAACCCCGGAGAGGCGATTGAAAAGGTAAAGAAGGCAGCAATTGATTTTATATATGATTTACCTGCTTCCTACCAGATTGCTTTAATGTTTCATAATGATAGACAGCAGACCAACCGCCTTATCCGTTCCTTTACCACAGATAAGGAATTATTAAAGGAATCATTAGAGTCGTTTTATGTTCCAAATAATTTGATGGGTGCTTCGGACATCTATGATGCGTTATCGGAGGCAATAGATAGACTCGTCGCGGAAGATGCAAAGAATCCTTTGCCGTTTGATGATGCAGATGTAAAATCAGTTGTGTTTATTTCAGATGGCTGGGACAATGCCTCTACAACTGATGCTAGCACTATTCAAAACAAAGCACATGATAACCTCATACGGCTGTATCCGTTGGGATTTGCGTCAGGTGGCACGGTTAATACCGTGGATTTAGTTACCCTCGCAAAGGAGACAGGTGGACACCTATACATCGCAAATGATGTAAATGGATTGGTTCAACTTTTAGGGAATGAGAAGGCTCTGGTATTACGACCTGATGTGGAAAGCAAGCCCAATGATGTTACTTTCTATATATATAATGAGGGAGCAGATAATATTGGCTGGCAGGTAGGTGCAAGCAATTTGCCAGCGTGGATATTAGGTGTTGAACCGTCGCAAGGCACGATACCATCAAAGGGCAATGTAAAGGTTAAGGTAAGAACTAACCCAAGCCTTGCTAATCCCAGCATAGTTGTAGGGACGGAAATTCCCATTATTTCAAATAATGGAACAGGTACAATCCGTATGCAGGGAGTCTCTACTACGACAGGGGTATGGGAAAATTTGACGGTTGCGTTAGAAGATGAACCGGGGCGAATCTGGAATGAATTAAGAAATCAAGTAGTTTTAACTTATATTACTCCAAAGCAGCAAGATTTTAAATATGCTATTCGATTTGAATACCAGCCGGGCGAAGGTTTGCCTTCACTGACAGGAATTTTTGAAGAGGACGCCTTTGCTTATATCGGCGATGTTAGAGCAGGACAATTATCTTTAATTACCTCGGGTTTATTCTATGGAAATGACCCGGACAATCCAACGCAACGAACCTGGCAAGCAGAGGCTTTTATCCGTGCAGATTATATACCCAGAGATGTCTTTTTCCTTAGGACACGGTATTTCTTGCAAAAGCCAAAGGAGGTATCAGATGAGCAGTGGAACCTCCTGCTTGCAAATGTGAAGATGAAGGTTGAATTGGCAGAAGGGGGATTAATTTCTTCTGAAAATGGTTGGCGATTTATTAATGAAGGAGATGGAATGTATCTTGTCCTGAATTCTGAGGATAATCCATTACGCTACGGCTCTTTTGGTAATTTATTCAAGATTACTATTACAGGGTTAGACCAATATGTTCAGTCTTTTGATAATACAGAACCCGTATTGAATCTTGCTATGCGTGTAGATAATGAATCATTAGTATCCCCTGCAAGTTCTGGGCAAATTTCCAGAACAAAGTTTTTCCTCTATCCCGGAGGCCCGACTTATATTGACGGTTCTTTGCTTATAACTACAACCGCGAAAGTAGCGGGAGCTTCAACTACGGTTGCAGGACTTGCAGGCTTGCCATTTAACCCAGAAGACAGAGGTGTCTGGGATAATGACCAGGATGGATTATCTGATTTCCAGGACCCTGTTCCAAACGACAAAACGGTTCCGGGTAAATTGCTTGTTCCTACACGACTGGATATTCCTGTTGGCACGAATTCTATATCTTTTGTCATCAGAAATAACAGACTGGATACATTTAATTGGCGAATTGCTAACTATCCTGATTGGATTGTGGATATTAAATATGGAGAGTCTGGAAATGAATCTATCCCGGATTCAGAATTAAGTCCCAGTGAGTCCGAGAAAGTAACATTGTTTGTGGATAGGACAGGTTTAACACCCGGTGCTATTGATACAGGAAATCTTTATGTTGAAACAGATTTGTTTGGGACAGAAAAGTTAGATGTTTCAGTAGCAAATTAAGCAATAAATTATATTCTAATATTTGAAAAACAGGAGCCTTCGCATGAGGCAAAAAACGGTTGTAATAAAGTTTTTTAGTGCTATTTCATTAATCCTGATAATAACAGGATGTCCAGGAGTAAGTTTCTACATTGACCCTGAAGCGGTTACCTTCGGTGATAATTCAGTCAGAGAGACTATCCGTATTGTATATAGTCGGAGTGGAGATTGGTTCTGGGAAGCAGAAACAAATGTTATCTGGTTAAAACTGTCAAAGGATGGTGGATTAACCAATTCAAGTAAGATAGATGGTTCTACCGGTGGGGAAAAGATACAGCAACTCGATTTGGTAGCAGACCGCTCTAATTTGCCCGAAGGAACCAGTGTAGGTGAAGTAACTATCAAAAGTAAGGGGGAGACGAAAGTAGTTACTGTAAGTATTACAAAACCTGCAAGTATCAATGTTTCTGTTAGTCCTTTATCATTGGATTTTGGAACTATCACTACGGAACAGCAAGTTAATTTAATAAATCAAAGCACTATTAAGACCGATTGGTCAATGGCTATCCCAACAGATGCAACATGGCTCACTGCGACTCCAATAAGTGGAGAAGTTTCTGCAAAGCAAAGTGTGAAATTAACATTTACTATAAATCGAAGTGGACTTGCTGTTGGTATATATCAAACGACAGTGAAAATCATAGCCGGCTCTCAAGAAATTTCAATTCCAGTATCAATGGAAGTCTCTTCATTAAAGGTAAGTCCAAGTGAAATGGAGTTTGGTCTGGTCGAACAAGAAGCACGGCAGACATTACAGGTCTCTAACCTGGGTAGTCAGGGAATTTCTGTTCAGGTGCAGGTGTCCAGTGGAGCAGAATCATGGTTATCTGTGCAAAATCCACAAATTGTAGTGCCCCCCTCCCAATCGGTAGATGTCCCTGTAATTGTTAATCCAGCGGGTCTGGCTGCAAATGATTATGTAGGCACACTACAAGTTCAAAATGTATCAACAAATTATACAGTTCCAGTAAAAGTGCGAATGCGGACTCGTGGTCTCACAATCAATCCTGCCGCAATTAATTTTGGAAAAATAGACCAACGCCAGGCATTGACTTTCACTATCTCTAATGCAGCACCTGTATCCTGGCGATGGACATCGTCAATCTCTGATAATGCAAGTTGGCTTCGTATCTTACCCAGTAGTGGAAATATTGAAGCAGGTGGAAATCAAGTAGTATCGGTTGAGGCAGACCCTACCGCATTAAAACCAGGAAATTATCAGGGCAGTATTGAGATAAACTCCAATTGGGGTTCAACAACTTTAAATGTGCAAATGGAAGCGTCTCGAGCACCAAAATTAATAGTTCTACCGACACAAATTAATTTTAGTGAGACGCGTTCAGAAGAGACTTTGGCTATCTGGAATGATGGTGAAAAAACTGTTGCATGGGAAATTGACACGATTAATTTTCCTACATGGCTAAGTATTGCTCCGATAAATGACCAGAGTATTGCATCTGGACAGGTAAGTGGTTCTCAAACAACGACACTGAAAGTAATAGTAAACCGAGACATGGCAAATGAGGCAGATGGTCCTTCATACAAGTATCAATTTGAGGTAAAGGGTAAAGTAGTTGAGACTTCTACGGACTTGACACCTATCCTTGTGCAAGTAAGTATGTCTGTGCCACAAATACCTGAAATATCTATTGTCGGAGAAGGTACAGATAATAATGATATTCCTTACCTTAACTTTTCGTTTGAAGAAAATGAACAAGAATTTATAGTGCGAAACATAGGAAAGGGAACACTGGAATGGAGCATTGTTAAGACAAACCTTCCAGCCTGGATAACAAGTATAAATCCAGAACAAGGTTCCTTAGGTAAAGACAAAGAGCAGAAGGTTAAGGTGACGATTAGCAGAGATACATTGACTTATTTAGGTGACTCACATAAAATAATAATCAAATCAAATGATGTAAACCAGCCAGAAGTAGCCATCATAATTGAGGTGCAGGTGCCCCGTAAAGCGATAATTTCTGCTGAGCCTACTGCATTGAATTTTGGGGAGAATGGGATACTAAATGAATTTGAACTGGCAAATACAGGAGACCCAGAAACCGTATTAAACTTTATGCTAATACCGAATAAGGAATGGATTTCCGTTTCTCCTGAATCAGGTATTAGTATAGGTACTGAAAGTGCTATAAAGGATTGG
>DAOOVZ010000149.1:0-7269 GCA_035370665.1 Candidatus Hydrogenedens sp. | reverse complement strand
ATTTCAGGTATAAAAAGACAATTTTTAATCTGCAAAAAATATTATATTGCTTTTCAAAAATAGATAAAAGGATTACCCTTCATTATATTTTAAGAAGAATAAGGATGGACAATCGAAGTAAAAGTCAATACTCCCCTGCCATATAAGATTTATTTACATTCTTTGCATGCTATTCAGGAAGTCTGCATTATTTTTAGTTTTCTTCAATTTTTCGATAAGTAGTTCTGTTGCTTCTACTGTATCCAGTGGACTCAAAACACGCAATAGCAACCAGATTTTTTCAAGGTCTTCTTTCTGGATAAGTAGTTCTTCTTTCCGGGTCCGCGATAACATAACATTAATAGCAGGGAAAATTCGTTTTTCCATCAGCCGTCGGTCAAGGTGAATCTCCATATTACCTGTGCCCTTGAACTCCTCAAAAATGACATCATCCATTCGACTTCCAGTATCAATTAAGGCTGTGGAAAGGATAGTCAAACTTCCGCCTTCTTCGACTTTTCTTGCTGCACCGAAGAATCGTTTTGGCTTTTGTAGTGCGTTTGCCTCAATACCACCAGAGAGAACCTTTCCGCTGGAAGGCACCAACACATTATACGCACGTGCAAGTCTGGTCATAGAATCAAGAAGAATTACAACATCTTTCTTGTGTTCTACAAGCCGTTTTGCCTTATTAAGAACCATTTCAGCAACCTGCACATGACGGTCAGGAGGCTCATCAAAGGTAGAAGCAATTACCTCCGCAGCAACAGAACGCCTCATATCAGTAACCTCTTCGGGTCGCTCATCTATAAGCAATACAATAATGGTAACTTCAGGATGATTCGTTGTTATACTGTTTGCAATTTTCTGCAACAATACAGTTTTGCCTGTGAACGGTGCGGCAACGATAAGTCCTCGCTGTCCTTTTCCAATAGGCGAGATAAGGTCCATAATACGCATGGCAGTTTCATCTGAAGTCGTTTCAAGGACAAATCGTTCGTTTGGATGAAGCGGAGTTAAACTATCAAAAAGTAGTCGTTGATGTGCCGTTTCAGGTGGGTCATTATTTACAGATTCTACTTTTAGCAATGCGAAATAACGCTCTCCATCTTTGGGCGGACGCACATGCCCACGAATTGTATCGCCAGTGCGTAATCCAAACTTCCGAATTTGCGATGGAGAGACATAAATATCATCAGGACCAGGCAAATAGGAAGCCTCTGACGAACGGAGGAAGCCATAATTATCAGGTAAAATTTCAAGTGTGCCTTCGCCAACCACAGAACCTGAATGTTCAAAACTCTTTTGCAAAATTTTAAAGATGAGGTCTTGCTTTTTAAGCGAACCAGGGTCATCAATTGCCAGATTGGTTGCAATTTCACTTAATTGTGGAACTGTCATCTTTTTCAAATCTGCAATAGCAATCTCTGGTCCGGTTGCCTGAATTTCCTCGAACTCTTCTTCTATCACATCAGGCAAGGGTGGTCTTTTTGGTTGATTCTGATGGTTGTTGCGATTGCTGTGAACATTACGGTTACCTCGGTTAGGACCTGTATGCACATTTGAACGATGCTGGTAATTTCTCTTACTTCCCATAGGTCTATACTTACGTTGGTCTTGTTGATTGTTGTTTACATTTGTTCGATAATCACTCATAAAAAAATCCTTTATTTTTTTAGGCGGAATAATGCCGCCAATGTTTGTACTTTATTTAAGTTAATGTGCTTCAGCCCAATTACTACCTAATCCTATATCTACTTTTAAGGGCACCCGCAGTGAAACTATTTTCTCCATTATAGATTTTACCTGATATGCAGTCTCTTTTGTTGATTTTTTTTGTGTCTCTATTAATAATTCATCATGAACCTGCAATAAAAGGTATGCAGTCTCCTGTTGTAAAAATTGGTCTACTTTAATCATTGCCATCTTAATAATATCTGCTGCACTACCTTGAACGGGTGTGTTTACAGCCATTCGTTCTGCAGATTTACGCACAATCTGGTTAGAACTGTTTAACTCAGTCAAATATCTACGGCGATTGAATAATGTGGTTGTATATCCTTGTTTGCGAGCCTCTTCAATCGTTTTATCTAACCATTCCTTGACCATTGGAAATCGGTTAAAATAGGATTCAATGAACTTACTTGCATCAGAGGTACTGAAACCTATGGCTTTTGACAAACCATAAGGAGTCATTCCATATATAACGCCGAAATTAATTGCTTTGGCTTGCCTGCGTTGTTCATCTGTTACTTTGTCGAAAGGTATGCCAAATACTTGTGAAGCAGTTTCCCGATGAATGTCGTGGTCATGATGAAACGCTTCACACAGAGTTGTGTCTCCTGAAAGATGGGCTAATACTCGAAGTTCTATCTGTGAGTAATCTGCTGAGATTAACATCCAATTTTTGTCCGTAGCAACAAAGCCTTCCCGTATCCGTTTTCCGTATTCAGTGCGGATAGGTATATTCTGCAAGTTTGGATTACTGCTGGACAACCTGCCTGTGGCTGCTACTGTTTGATTGAAGGTAGTATGAATCCGATTGTCCTCAGAAGAAACCAATTTGGGCAATGCATCCACATAGGTATTTAACAATTTTTGCAAAGTTCGATACTCTATAATCACCGCAGGTAAAGGATGGACTACCGCCAATTCTTCCAGAACCTCCATATCCGTAGACGCACCTGTCTTGGTCTTTCGAACCGGCTGTAAACCCAGTTTTTCAAAAAGAACTACCTGTAATTGTTTCGGTGAATTAATATTAAACTTTATTCCTGCCTGCCGATAAATTTCTTGCTCAAGATATGCAATACGAGAATTTAACTCTGATTTTAGTTCCTCAAATACCGTAGGATTAATTGCAATTCCTCGTTCTTCCATTCTTGCCAATACTGAAATGAGAGGCAATTCAATATCTCGATATAGCGTATCTAATGAGTGTTCCTTCATTCTCTCCGTAAAAATAGGATATAACAAGTTAATCATTTCAGCCCTTTGACAAACAACCTCTATATCTTCTTCCGAAAACTTAATTTTATTTTTTGCTGTTCCCTTTTCTTCTAACAAACGATAATCTCCTAAAAACTTTGCCGCAAGTTTTTCAAGGGGTTGTTGGGTCAATTCAGTATCAATGAGGTAGGAAGCCACCATTATATCCATTTCTGCACCTTGAAAGTCAATACCGTTCTTATGAAATATTTGAATGGACTTTTTCAAGTCAAACCCCAGTTTTTTCAAATTATTATTCTCAAACAATGACCTGACTACTCTATGCAGTTCAGTTAGATTTAATTCCTTGAAATTGTCTCTTAAATTTTTGAAGGGGATAAAATAATTATCTTTATCTTTGAGGGAAATTGCAATACCTATCAACTCTTTATTAAGTATATCATATTTCTGAGTAACAAGGTCAAACGAGAAATAACCACCATCTTTAATCTTTTGTGTTAACTCTTTTAACTGTTCATTATTAATAACAATTGTATAATGAAAATTTATTTCCCTTTTTTCTTTTTCGGGAGTGGCTAATTGTAATTCGCGTATTAATGAAATGAATGAAAGTTTATGCAATTCATTTTTTAAGGTCTCTGTATCTGCTGGTTTCCGTTTAAGGCTGTCTATTGTAATATTATTCAAAGGCGTATCTTTCCGAAGGACTATCAACGAGCGACATGAAAAAACCTGGTCCTGCTTTTCTTTCAAGGCATTTTTAATTTTCTCAGGAAGTTCGTCAAGGTGTTTATAAAGGTTTTCAAGACTACCATATTGTTCCAATAATTTTTTTGCAGTCTTTTCACCAATGCCTGGCACACCTGGAATATTGTCCGCAGTATCACCAATTAGTGCCAGAGCATCAGGCACATGCTGTGGGTCAGTGCCAAACCGTTCCTCTACCTCCTGTTCTGTATACCATTTACCATTTTCTCCCTTGAACGGGTCAAACATTTTTGTATGCGGACTAATTAACTGCATAATGTCCTTATCGCCAGAAACCAACACTACCTCAAAATCTTCTTTTTTGGCTTTCTCTGTTAGTGTTGCCATGACATCGTCCGCTTCAAAACCTTCTACAAAGATAAGTGGAATATTTAAGCATTCTGCCAGATGTATTGCCATAGGTATCTGAATTAAAAACTCGTTAGGTGGCTCCGGGCGATTCGCTTTATATTCGGGGAATGCCTCTTCACGAAAAGTTTTACCAGGCGCATCAAAGGCAATTGCGACATAATCGGGTTCATGTTCTCTGAGAACCTTCAATAAAGTGCGGGCAAAACCATAAACTGCATTGGTCGGTCTACCTTCCTTGTCTCGCAATGGTGCTTGAATAGCATGGAAAGAACGGAACAGGAAACTCATTCCATCAAAAAGAAATAACTTTCCACGCTTTAAATTTTGCTCTTGATATAAAAATAAATCTCCCTCTGTCATAGAAAAGCCTCTTTATATAGGGGATTATGATTGGGGATTCATACCCACTGTCCTTAAAATTTCAATAGCCGTTTGTTTCCCTGCTCCGGAGGGACCTAATTTTTCCCTTAATCTTTTAAAAGCATACAACATATTATCCCTAAAAGTCGAATTCTCCACTAATTCAGTCAATATGGAAAATAAATTTTCAGCAGTAACATTACTTTGGATTAGTTCTGGAACAATTTGTTGTTCCATTAATATATTTACAATCCCGATGTATCGTATACTTATAAGTTGTCGTGCAATAAAATATGTCAAAGGATGCGTGCGATAGGCAAGGGCAAATGGCATACCATAAAGTGCCGATTCTAATGTAGCAGTCCCAGATGTAACAATACCTGCATGCGATTCTTGTAATGCCAACTCAATTCCTCCTTCGCAAATCTTTATAGGAAAATCCCGGCTTATTGTTTTTATTAATGTTGTGCAATTAGAATTGAATGATGGAACTACAAATTTTGTATCAGGATATTTTTCCAGAAATAGTTTAGCCGATTCAAGCATAATAGGAAATATTCTTTCAATCTCCTGAGCACGACTTCCCGGTAATAAACCTATCTGAAATGGGGGAGAGGTATAATCCAATTCTGTTCGTGTTGTCGGAATCCTATCCAGCAATGGATGACCTACATAAACGCAATCAACCTCGACCTGCTCATAGATGGGCACTTCAAACGGAAATATCACCAGCACTTTTTTGGCAAAGGCGGCTATCTTTTTTACACGAGCCTTCTTCCATGCCCATACCTGCGGACTAATATAATATATAATTGGAATACCTAATTCATTAACCTTTGGTCCTATATGCAGATTGAAACCTGGATAATCCACAAGCACTACTACATCAGGCTGACACTCCTTAATATGCTTGATTGTATTTCTAATCAGTCTTCTCATTTCGCCCAGATGCTTTATCACCTCAACAAAACCCATTATTGCATTGGAACAGAGGTCGTGAAGTAGAACAAAGCCCTCTTTCGCCATGTTCGGACCACCCAGACCTGTATTGCAAATATCTGGTCGCAACTGGTGTAACTCGCGAATTACATTAGCACAGTGCAAATCCGCTGATGGGTCACCTACAACCCAAAAAATAGTAGTCACATTCCTCTCCATATTTGTTCTACAATTTGTGTAGATAATTCTAATGCTTTCAGCCCATCTTCTCCTGATACTTCAGGAGGGATACCATTTTTCACAGATGCGACAAATGACCTTAACTCTGCTTTTAATGGCTCCTCATTGGAAACTTGAATTGGTGTAATCTCTATAAATTCCATTGGATTGCTATCAGGTGGTATCTTGCCGGGCTTTTTCCTATATATAAGTAAACTCTGTGAACTATAATCTGTAGACACATATTCCCTCTCTGAGAAAATACGGATTTTCCGCAATCTATCCATAGACACACGACTTGCAGTTAAATTTGCAACACAACCCGACTGAAAATGGATTCGTGCATTGGCAATATCTTCTGATGACGAAAAAACAGGTACCCCTACGGCGTCCATAGATACCACAGAACTTTTGGTCAATGCAAGGACAATATCTATATCATGTATCATCAAGTCATGCACTACACTCACATCTGTCCCTCTGCCGGGAAAAGGACTGAGCCGATGGCACTCGATAAATCGTGGATATTCTATTAAATTGAACAAAGCACGCACCGCACCATTAAATCGTTCCACATGCCCTACCTGTAAAATGCAACCTTTACTTTTTGCCTTCTCTACCATTTCTTTTGCTTCTAATACCGTTGTGGAAATAGGTTTTTCTACTAGCACATGAACTCCTGCTTCTAAAAGAGATATTGTAGTGCAAGCGTGTGCCAAAGTTGGCGTCGCTACCGAGGTTATATCTACACCTTTATCCAAAAGTTCCTCCACAGATGAAAAGGCAGGAACATGGAAATCGTTTTGTGCCTTTTTCCTCCGTTCTTCAGAAATATCAACAATACCAACCAACTCCACATCTTCAAAGTTTGAATAAATACGGGCATGATGATAGCCTAAATAACCAAAGCCAATAACCCCAACTCGCAATTTGATATTTTCTTTATTCATTATTTTACTTCCGATTTAAACTATTTAATGAAATAGATTTTACCCCACTTTATCATATTACAATAAAAATTTTATGTTTCTGAACATTTAATTTCTTATACTAATTCGTCGCTAATTGGATTGATTTGTGCTTCCTGAGGAGATAAGGGTCCCTTTGACAATCCGCGTTTTGAATTTCTGATGAAATCGAGAATAACCTGTCGTTCTGGACTGTCTGAAACCTGTTCTAAAATAGCTTCTACTGCCTGTTGAGTATTTAAGTTTGAGCGATAAAGCAGGCGATACATCTGCCGTATCCTGCTAATTGCTTCAGAAGTGAAACCTTGCCGCTGCAAGCCTATCACATTCGGTCCGAAGCACTGCGCAGGATAGCCCTCTGTAATCATATACGGAAGCACATCTTTGCTAACTCGCGACATAGCACCTACAAATGAATACTGTCCTACCGTGCAAAATTGATGAACCCCACTTAAACCCCCAATAGACGCATAATCCTCTACCTTCACATGACCCGCAAGAGCCGAATTATTTGCCATAATTACACGATTGCTTATCAAACAATCATGGGCAACATGGGTGCATGCCATAAACAAACAATTGTCCCCAATAACTGTCGCTTTATTTTCATCCGTATCATCTGCATATACTGTGCTGGAACTAATTGTGACATACTCACGAAAAGTATTGTTATTACCTATTATCGCTTTTCCAAACCGATTTTTAATATGTTTCAAATCCTGTGGAACAACTCCAA
>DAOOVZ010000148.1:1790-7321 GCA_035370665.1 Candidatus Hydrogenedens sp. | reverse complement strand
ATCAAGGAACATAACTTGATGAGACATATACAATTTAAATTATTTTTATACCTATAAAAAAATACAATCGTTATAATATTAAGGAGTTAGAAATATTTTTATGAATTTGTTTAATAATAAAAAGCGATATTTTGTTTTAGTTTTGTTATTTTTGATAAGTTCATGTGGAAAGATTGGAGACCCGGAAACTATTAAAATTGCACGAATAGATAATGAATATATTACGCGTGAGGATTTGTATCGAATACTTAGAGAGATGGATGACCGTGAAAGGCCTAAAATTGCAAGTCGTGGTGATTTTCTTAGAGTTTTAAATCAGTATATTGACCAGCGGATAAAAATTCCGTTAGGTAAGAAATTATTTGAAGAGGGTAAAATAAAATTAGACCGCGAGGTTGCGAGAGAACAATTTTTCCGTTCAGCCGGCGATGAAGAGGAACAATTAAGGTCAATTTGGAATATACCCATTCCAGAAGGAGACGCCGTAACGCCTCTTATGGAAGTGTATAATCTAACCCCTGCAAGCCTGCGAGCAATGAAGGAATATATTGAGCAGGAAACAGATAAAATTTATGAACAATTGTTGGGTGACCAGGCAATTGCTTATTTAGTGTCAGAAGATATTAAAGCAGGAAAATTAAATATAACAAAAGAGGAATTGGAACGGGAATATAATTTGAAAAAAGATACTTATCATATATATGAATCTATTAAATTTCGTGGGATTTTTGTGCCAACATCTATACCCAATGCGGCAAAAATATGTGCAGAATATCGTAGTCAGATTGACGCAGGTAAAGACTTTGATAAGTTAATAGATGAATTGCTTTTGCAGAAGGAATCGGCAGTAATTGCTCCTGAAATGAAGGATATTAAGGTGATTGAGAGTGAGATTGAGAATAATCCCAATTCGGCACGCTTCCGTGGTTTTTGGTCTGTTGCAGAAAACGCTGAAGTGGGGACTATTTTAGGTCCTGTATATTTGCCAGAATTTCAAAGAATGGTTCGTAGTGATACAGGAGCAATGAATGCACAAATTATGCCTGACTCCTATGTTGTCTTGAAGGTGCTTGAACATCGCCCAGAACGGACGCCAACAATTGATGAGGTCAAACATTTACTTGCACCTCCTATTTTGATTGCAAAAAAAATGGAGGAATTAAGAAAATTACATAATGTTGAAATTTATGAAGATAAAATTCCCGAGCCTTCTACTGCAAGGGACCAATTTACAAACCCATTAGAAGATTTATAAACAATTTAACAATAAGTTTATTGAAAGGTTTTTTTATGAAGAAAGTAATTTTTTTTAGTCAGGTTGTTCTTTTTCTGTTTGTTTTATCTACACTGGTATATGCTGATGAAAGTAATAGCGATAAAGAATCGTTTCTAAATGCTATAAAACCTTTACAAAAAATCAAGTCTTATGAAGTACAAGGAGGAGTTATTTTATCTGTGAATCCGCAAGAACCCTCACAAAAGCCACAGAAAATAGAGCATAAATTTAAAATAGTTTCTAAAGGTCAAGATTTAACTTTTTTAGAATTGGATACAAATCAGGGTAATATTCAATTTTTTCGCGATGGACAAAAGTTGACTATTTATTCTGAAAAGGATAAGGGATATTTTAAAAGAGAGACACCGGAGGGTGTAAAAGCATTTATGTTGATTGGTGGACCTGATTTGTTAGATTCAATTTTATATGGTGATGCGGACCAGATAAAATCTGCGGAAGTAAAATTGGTAAAGGAAACACAAGATACGGCTCAGAAAGAACTCCACTATCAAGTTAAAACGGAAAAAGGAGAAGCACTTGACCTCTGGTTTTCTATGGCTGATGAACCAAAATTAGTTCGAGTGCAAAAACCAATACCCACAACGGGAATCTCCTCAGGAGGGATAAAGAATTTTTATTTTGATAATTGGAAACTGAACACTCAGGTAGATGAAAAGATATTTAAATTTACACCTCCTGATGGTGTTACTGAAATTGAAAACAAGCCAAAGAAGGATAATTTGCTTGGACAAAAAGCGCCTGCGTTTACATTACCCTCTCTGGACGGTAAGCAAGTTTCACTGGAAGATTTTCGTGGTAAGCAAGTAGTGGTATTGGACTTCTGGGCGACCTGGTGCCGTTACTGTATTGAGGCTATGCCAATTATCCAAAAGGTCAGTGAAGAATTAAAGGATAAGGATGTTGTCTTCTTTGCTGTTAATCTCGGTGAGGATAAAACAACGATAAATAGTTTTATGAAAAAAATGAATCTTAAATTGCCTGTGCTTATGGATGAAACAAGAAGGACTGCTGAGTTATATGATGTTAAAGGAATTCCACGCATGGTTATTATAGATAAAAATGGTATAGTTAAAGGTGGACATTTTGGATTATTAGCAGATTTAGAATCATTAAAGAAAGAAATATTAACTATCCTGTCTGAGAAATAACAATGAGACTCAAAAAAGCAATTTCATGGTTAGTAAAGCAATGGAAGAAGTTCATTATTGCAATAATACTTCTAATTATTGTTGTTTATTATGCTGGCACTTATATATTGGATATGGCTGGGCTGGACCATCCGTTAGTTGGCATAAAGGCACCTGATATAACTATCAAAAAATTAGATGGAACAGAAGTATCGTTGTCATCATTTGCAGGAAAGAAAGCAATCGTTTTAGACTTCTGGGCTACTTGGTGCGGACCATGCCAGAAGGCCTTACCTGCAATGGAAAAATTGGCTCGAAGATATGACCCCAACCAGGTTGCTTTTCTTGCAATAAATGTATGGGATGGAGATGTAGATGCTATAAAAGACTTCATAAAAGAAAATGATATTAAGACCGTAAATATGTTTTTAGAGAAATTAGAAGAGAAGACAGATGATAATAGAAGCATGGAAACAAGTAATAAATTTATGTTTCGAGGGATTCCCGCTATTTTTGTATTGGACAGCAATTTAAAGATTCAATGTTATTATTCAGGATATAGTCCTTTTCTTGATTGGATAATAGGAAGAAGGATAGACAAGTTAGTTTTTGTTAATTAAGTTGACCCATTTGAAAAATATGTTTTGTGTTTTCTTATAAATAAAAACCTAAAATAAATATTGTGTTTCCCCTCTTTATGGACTTTGTGCCTTATTCCAGTAACATTAGCAATTATCTCCTAAACTCAAAAAATTAAATATAGAGATTTTTGCTACTATTTTTGTATTAATCAGATTAATTTTTTAGAGGTTTTAGATAATTTTATCCTTATTGTGGTGTTTCTTAATTTTGCGATGGCTCGGATGTTGATGGTTGGATTATAACTTGTTGTCCTTGCGTTGGAGCCACAGGTTGAGATTCTGCAGTTGCTTGTGGAGAAGTGAGTTGAGATTCTGCTGCGGTTTCTTTACCTTGCATTAGTGTAGCACCTTGTTCCTGCGATGGGGCAGTAGTTTGAGATTCTGTTCCTTGCTGTCCTTCAATAGCAGGCTGTGTTGTAGGAGCAGGTGGCTCTTCTGGTTTAGGTTCACATGCTTTATTTAATACGCTCCTAATCATTTCCCAACGGTCTGAGGCAAGTTGCACTACCGCTTTACGCCGTGGTACGGTAGCAACTATTTTCCCCTGTGGTCCTGGACCGACAGAAAACTCTAATGGCTTTGCATCAGTTATATTTATTCGCAAAGTGTGAGATGGTGCAAAGGCATTCCATTTCAAATCAGGACGAATATCTTCTGCTTGAAGTCCGCTCAGTGCGTTTAATAAGTTCATAACATTTTCATTAGCCAATTTTGTTTCTTTGCCATCCTCAATAAGCATCCAGTCTCCGCCTTCACCTTTTTTAATAATCTGCTTTACATCGTTTTCCTTAATTTCAAGAGAGGTAACCTTATCTGTTGCGAAGTCTAATACTTTTAATTCATATACATCACGGGGTTTAAGAAGAACTTTTGCCACATCAACTCGATTCATTACTAATCTAATAGGTTTATCATCCAGCATAACATAGACACCATCAACAGTGCGGGCATCGCCTGCCATCTTCAATGTATGTGCTTCTTCGCCTGCTTTAAATGTAAGCGTCTTATTAAACTCGCCAACATCCACATCATTATCGGCGTAGTCTATGGCTTTCCATGCTGCCAATGCAGAAGCCAGTGTGCTTAAAGCAGGCTCTTGAACATTCAAATCAATTACAGGTTCAAGCACCTTCCATTTATCACCTTCTTTTTGGACAACTACCTTTCCTTCAGCCTGTTCAATTGAAACTTGCTGCATCTTATCTTTGTCGAGGCTCAAAGCAGGTAGGTCAAACAAATCTTGCCCTTTGGGAAAAATCTGTTCAAAAGTATATTTGCTAAGCTCGTAGACAATATCCTCTTGATTATTGGCAACACGAATATAGCCCTCTTTTGCAGGATTGGGTCTACCTGCTTCAATGACCACATCATCTTCACCTTCCTTTGATAAGGTTAGTTTAAATGCAGGAGATTCCAGTCCCCAGTCTGCTTTCTTAGATGGGTCTACAATTGACGACGCAGTTAGATTAGCAAAACGACCTAACAAATTTTGTAGTCCTGCTTCCTTGAACTTATCCCCTGTTCCACCTTGAACAATGACCCATTCGTATTCCTTTTTCTTTGGTGGCTGTTTTTCACCTTCTACATTTCCTTCTTTTGTGTCTTCCGTAGTTGCTGATTGCTGTTCTTCTTGCGGTATTTCCTTTTCTTTCCGTTCAAAGGTTAATTTTTTATCGGGCATTTCATAAGCAAGGCGAACAATTTTGTCTTTTTCAATCTTTAATATATCTTTGTCTAACCAGCGTTCTGCGGTAGGAGTATTTTCTGCTTCATCGCCATATATACCAGCCTCCTGTTTGAAATTAACACCTCCGTTGTATACCTTCCTATCGCCAGCTCTACGGACAAATGTTAATTGATAACTTGGGGATTTACCAACCAGTAGTTTTAGAGCAGGCTCGCCAGTAGCAGAGGTATATATATCTATATGAAAAGCCTGGTCATCTTTTAGGTTATAATCTGCAAGAGCATCATCCGTTGGCAGTTCAGCACGCATTTCTCCTTGCAAACTGATAATCTTGTCCAGATAGTCTTCAACAGTTTCCTTTTTAGCCGGTGAGTTGAAATGATTGCTAACACGCCATTTATCGCCATCTTTAACAATTATGACTTTATTATCTGGTTTTGCACCTGTATAAAGTTCAAAACGAACAATATTATCTTTTTTCAAATTATCAGGAACCAATTTCTCAAATTTTGCCTGTTCAATAATGGAAGGTCGTTCAGTAGTTTTTGATTGTTTTAAAAATACAAGAACAACTAAAACAACTAAAATAATTACAAGTATAGTCAACATCTTTTTTACATTCATGGTTTCAGCCTCCTACTACAAAAAGTTCCATTTATTTTTTTTTATATTGTTTTAAGACTATGGTCGTTTTTCTTCTGAAACTTGAGCCAGAGTATAGGCGAGGCGGGAGCGCCTGCGAATAAAGAAAACCAGTAAACCTGTGCAGATAACGATTG
>DAOOVZ010000148.1:0-1780 GCA_035370665.1 Candidatus Hydrogenedens sp. | reverse complement strand
TAGACAGTGTGTAATTTACCATCCGCCAGAAAAACTTTTGATTATCAGTAGGTTTTTCTATTGTGCGGTCAATGGGTTTTCTTCCTCTAACATTTACGAGGTCTTCGGTAAGAGAAACTGCGTCTACACAGTTCAAGAATAAATCAAGATTACCCGCTTGAAGGAAGTTTTTGCGGAACATTTCTGAACAACCTAACAGTATCATTTTTGCCGGTTTTGGCTCAATATTTGGTGGAGGTGGTTCTGAAGTATCTTCTTCCGGTGGAACAGGGGCACCGGGTCTGGGTTGAGGTTTGGGCCAGGCAGGTCTATCCTTCCCTGCAAAGGCGTCGGGGAACTGTCCCTCTATCATAACCATTAATGGATACTTCTTGCGGATTTCTGAGGAAGGTGGTTCAAACGATTTCGCAGTAAGTTTCTCATTAGCAGGAACTGTCCATGCCTTTTCACTGGTAAACATTAATGGTTTATAGTTAAGTCCCAATTCCTTTAATTTTGGTTCATTCAACTCGATATGTGTTCCCCATAGATAGAACACGGCAGAAAGCCGATTTGTAATAGCAGTTTCCTGGTCCATGGACTCGTGGGTGACAAGTATATGCATGGGTAAGCGAAACGGTTGACCAACTAATTGCGACATCAAATCTCCACCGCCCTGAACATTTAAGGTAACACTGTTTTCATCCATTAAAATATCTTCACTCACTTTTAATCCATAATTTTCAAGGAGTGGATTTATCTCTGGTTTCTCTTCACGCTTTGAAATAGTATTGCCACGCGGTGTTGCCCGATAATCCCATTCGTAAGTTTGAACTGCGAGAACTAGCGATTTTCCGGAGCGTAAAGAGCGATTAATTTCCCAGCGCTGACGGTCATTCAGACTGCGTGGGTCAACAACGACCAAAGTATCATATTCTTCGGGTAAGGGGCTTTCTTTGGTAAGGTCTACACGGCGAACATCATATTTTTCTTGCCGCAATATCTCTTCTAAGTAGATATAAGGGTCTTCTGATTGAGGAATTTGTTGTCCCATTTGTTCCAGCATTTGCCGCATCTGCGGGTCTATGTTGATGGCTTCTTTGGGTGCAACTAATGCGACTATAGGTGCTTTGTCTCTTGTAAGTTTATAAACTGTGCTTACAATTTGATATTCCAATTCTTGAATGTTTTCAGGAACAATCTGCGGTATAATTTCTTCAGGCTTATCTTTATATGCTACACCAATAGAAGAATAAACCAATTTATTTGTTACTTCGTCTTGACTAATAGCACGAACATTAAACGGTTTTACTCCTTTATCCAGAAGTCGCTGCTCTATGGTCTCCTCTTCGCTCTTATCCTTTTTTTTATTTTGGTCCATAATATTTGCTGCATCCTCGTCTGCAAACAGATTCGCTACATCTAAATAAATTGTTTTGTAATCTAATTTACCGCCTGCTGCAATTTTTAATTCTTCGAGTTTATCTTTGATATTTTGTTCCACATCTTTCATAGCAGTAGGCATACTCTCTTTGGGACTGATATAAACATTAACCTGCACAGGCACATCTACTTGCCTCAATATTTTGGATGAAGCCTCAGACACGGTATAAATTTTGTCTTCTGTCAGGTCGAACCGCTTCAAACTCGTTCCTTCCATAAGGAAATTGAACATTAATCCAATTGCAATACACACAGCCACAGCAGTGGTAAATGTTAACTTTGCGCCAGGGCGATTACGCTGGTCTATATACATTATATTCAATACGAGGAAAAGCACAGTCCAGACAAGGAAGAAAAT
>DAOOVZ010000147.1:0-7428 GCA_035370665.1 Candidatus Hydrogenedens sp. | reverse complement strand
TGGATAGAGCACTTGCCTCCGGAGCAAGGGGCCGTGGGTTCGAATCCCGCCGGGCGCGCCATTTCTAAACTCTAATTTCCTTACTTACTTTGAAAAATAACAATTAGCGGAAACCAAAACTTTATTAAAGCAAACTGTTGATATTATATTGTTTCCTATGGTTATAAATATATAAATCTGAAATTGCTTTTCCTTTTTTACTCTATTTTGGAGTAAAATGTTAAAAAGTGTAAGGAAATTACGATATGGCTGAAAGAAATATTGTGATTTTGACAGGGTCGAAAAAGGGAATGTCGTATCCCTTGAATCAGTCGTTGACCATAGGAAGAAGTCAGGAAAATATTATTTCACTTGAAGACCCAAAGGTTTCTCGAAAACATGTAGTAATTGAATTGACGGAAAAAGGTCCCCTGTTAAAAGACTTAAATAGCGGTAATGGGACTTATGTCGGGAATCAAAAAATTACTGAATATTTGCTTAAACCGGGTGATGTGTTTAGGGTAGGAGCACAGTTAATTCGTTATGAACTTCAAGAAAAATCGTCGGCTAATGAGCCCTCCATATTTCAATTTGATACAACACTTGAAGATGATACAGAGAGTGCCGATATGACCCTTTTACATGAGACCCTCTTTCAAATTCCTAATGAGGCAGGAGCCAGAGAACAATTTGAGGCTTTACAAAATCGTCTCCATGCAATTTACAATGCCAACCAAATTATTGTAAGTGAAAACAGCCTGGAAAATTTGTTTTCGAAAATAATTGAACAGATTTTTACACTTCTGCCTGTTCATAATGGGGTTATTTTATTGTGGGATAAACGGAAAAAGCGGCTCGTTCCTGAATTTATTCAAACAAGTATGCCAATGGAAGATTTTTCCATTAGTGCAACTATCGTTAATCGTGCTTTTGAAAAAAAGGAAGCCGTAATAACTTCTAATGCAGGGGAAGATAGTAGGTTTAAAAATATTTCAGCAAGTATCATACAACACCATATCACTTCTGCAATGTGTGTTCCGCTTATTTATCAGGACCATTGTTTGGGTGTAATTTATGTAGATACGCGTGGCACTCCTCGCGCGTTTAAGCAGGAGGACCTTGAAATGTTAGTGGCGATTGCGGCTCCCGCTGCGATTTCACTGCGAAATGTTCAATATATTGAAATGATAAAACAAAGTTATAAGGATACTTTAACAGCCATAGCCAATGCCGTTGAATTGAGAGACCATTATACGATTGGTCATACCTGGCGGGTGACACATTTTAGTATTGAAATTGCGAAGGTTTTGGGCTGGTCTGATGACAAAATTGAAGAGGTATATATGGGCGGTGCCTTACATGATGTCGGGAAAATAGCAGTGGACGATGCCATCCTCAGGAAACCAAGTCCGCTAACGGACGAAGAATTTGAGAAAATGAAGATACACCCATTACGGGGTGCAGACCTGCTTCGCGATATTGCTCTGTTTCAACCGATTATTCCCTATTGCTTATATCATCATGAGCGATACGATGGGAAGGGCTATCCTTACGGTTTGAAGGGAAAAGATATTCCACCGGAGGGTAGATTGGTTGCTGTTGCGGACACGCTGGATGCAATGACGAGTAATCGCCCTTATCGAAAAGGACTTGAGCCAGAGGTTGCTATTGAAAAAATTATTTCAGTGAAAGATACTCAATTAGACCCTGAGTTTGTTGATGCCTTAGTGGAAGCATATAACGCAGGGAGGGTTCATTCCTTACTCCAGGATTATTATAAACGAGATAGTAGAAGCCTGGTATGCCCCTTTTGTAGCACGCATATCCGAATCGGAGAGAATATCCAGCCTAACTCAGAATATATATGCCCTGTGTGTGGACGTAAATTATTGATAAAAGAAGCACACGGCGTTTTCTTTGGAGAGTTACTACCCCAATCCGATACGAATTTTACAATTATTTCTTTCCGCCATACCACAGGTCCAGAAAAATAGAATTTTAAAGCTTTCTCCCATTTTTACTTTACTTGTGAATTTGTAATAAACTATAAACTCGATATTTCAATTCTTAGACTTTTTCTAACTGTTTAAATTAATTATAAGGAAAATTAAAAATGAAGAAGAATGAATGGTCTAGAATTTCACGAAGGGCATTTTTAGCCACTTCAACCACTATGGTTACTGCAAGCGCCTTTGCTCAAACCCCAGCAACTCCAAATACGGCACAGGTCGTTCCACGCAAAATTTCACCGAATGAAAAATTGAATGTAGCCGCTATTGGTGCAGGTGGCAAAGGACTTTCAGACATTATGAGTTGTTTTAAACTAGGTCATAATGTTGTAGCGTTATGCGATGTGGATTGGAAGCGTTCAGAGGAAGCATTTTATCGTTTGGCAAAGGCAAAGAAATACAAAGATTATCGCAATATGCTTGAGGAAATGAAAGAAATTGATGCAGTCACAATTTCTACCCCGGACCATTCACATGCCCCTGCCGCATATATGGCAATGAAGATGGGTAAACATGTATATGTGCAGAAGCCATTAACACATACTATCGCAGAAGCGAGATTGCTTACTATTACTGCCCGTGAAACGGGAGTCGCTACACAAATGGGAAATCAGGGACATTGCGGAAATGGTGTCCGTCAACTATGTGAAATGATATGGAGTGGTGCAATTGGAAATGTTAAAGAAGCCCATATATGGACACATCGCCCTGTCTGGGATAATCAAGGAATGACAGAACCTCTACCGCCAGAGGTCACACCAGAAGAAATGGATTGGGACCGCTGGATTAACTGTGCACCGTGGCGACCTTACAATCATAAACTTGCTCCACATGATTGGCGAGCCTGGCAGGATTTTGGCTCAGGTTCATTAGGGGATATGGCTTGCCACATTATGGACCCTGCCTACTGGGCATTAAAACTATATGAAGCACCCGAATTCTCAGTAGAAGTCATTAAACAGATAGGAAGAAATGACCAAACCTTCCCTATTATTACTACCATAAAATATTCCTTTGTTGCCCACGGCGATATAGGTCCTGTTGATGTCTATTGGTATGATGGACATCAGAAAAATGAATCAGGCGAAGAAGTCTACAATCGTCCACAGCGTCCAGACGGTATTCCAGAAAGTGAAGTGCTTGGTGATGATAATATGAATGGTTCATTCTTCGTTGGGGACAAAGGTGTGCTTACCGCAGGTGAATATGGTGGAGAACCAAGATTAGTTCCTTCTTCCTTGATGAAAGATTATAAAATGCCGCCGGAAACAATTGAACGGATACCTGCTGAAAGTCCTTACTTTGACTGGCTTCGTGCTTGCAGAGAAGATAAACCTGCATGCTCCAACTTCAACTACTCTGGTCCATTTGCAGAAATGGTGCAGTTTGGCAATTTAGTAGTCAAATCTGGCGAGAAACTCATTTGGGATAATATCAACGGTGTAGTAAAAAATGTTTCCAATCCAAAAGAAATTATTAGTAAGCAATATCGTAAAGGCTGGGAACTGCCCTGTTAAAATACAGACCACACATAACCAGAGATTTAAGAATTATCAGAAACATTGCGGATGTTTCTGATAAAAACTGAAGATAAACTAAATTACTCTCTGCATCTACAAAAGAAAATAATATTATTTATCACAGGAATTAAGAATCTCTCACAAATATCTTAACATGCGTCAGTGTTTTCTGATATCTAAATAAATAATTCAAAACTATTGTGTATGAAGTAATTTGATACTACTATTTCGCTTCTTTTAGTTTGTCAGATGGTTTTTGTTTTTGAGGCAAGTTAGAATTTGGCTGTAGATTTTTTCTAATTCAGTTAAGTTGCCATTGGGCATCCAGACTCCAACAATATAGGTAGATTGTAGTGAGGCGATAGCAATTTCTGAATTGGGAGCAGTGATACGAATCTCATTTTTACCTATTTGGTATTCTGCATTGATTTCGTCTAAATAGTTTTTATACTCTTCCCATCCTTTTTGTGCTTTTGTTTGGTCATCAAACATAACAATAAATCCTGTGGCAGAACTTGTAGACATTTTGTATAAGGCAGTAAATCCGCAGGGAAAAAAGGACTGAGCAAGCACATCTTTGGCTAAATAGTTTTCAGAACGAGGAATTTTAGTTGGTAAGTCTAAACATTTCATTTCGCGAATAACTTCGGTTTTTTTGGGTAGTATCTGAGATAGTGCTTTGCCAATTGTCTCAAGGTCTGTTTTTGTATCTTTATTTTTGCCTGTCAAAAGTTTTATAAAATACTGTGCTTGATAAAACATGGCTTGATTTTCACCTATAAAACCATCTGTTCCACAGAAGAAACTGTCCTTATTTCGGTCTCGGTGAACAGAGTAAATACCGAAGGCATCTAATAAAGTAGCCATCTGGTAGATTTGCACCTCGATTGTTTTCTCAGGTGAATTCTTATCTTTGAAGAATACGACTATCAACTTTTGGAAATGGTAAGGTAAATATCGGTCTGCGTCACCATCAATATAATTATATAGATTATCTGGGTTAAATTCTTGAACTTCTTGTTCCCTGACCCAGGTCCCAATTGTGTTGGGGATTTTTTCTATTGTGAGATTTTCGTCTGTAGCAGTTCCCATACCACAAAATAGTAATGCAATTAAAAAATGTAACATAAAAAGTCCTTCTTCGTTTCTAACAAAAATAAAATTTATACATAAACAAAGATATAATGATTATATAATAAATAAGTGCTTAATTTTTTATTTATAGATTATGTTATTAGAATTACTCCTTCTCTTCCTTTTACAGAGATATGAAGGAGAATAAAGTATATGGTTTAGAAGTTTTGAATATTTTATAAAAAATGTTTGAATTTAAATGTATCAACAGACTATATTATATTCAGGAAAGGATTATTAGAAGGATTTTGAAGTTAGTAAAAACAGAACATATATAGTAAAAACATGGAGATAAAAAATGGAGAAAATAAGCAGGTCTTTTAGCCATAGCCTTGTTTCCTGTTCTTCTTTCCTGTTTTTACTTTTATCTTTGATATTAATTTCTAATTCAGGTTTTGCAGTAATAACCATAAGCAGTATAGAGGAATTACAGAATATTGGAAACCACCCGGACTATCCGCTGGATGGAGAATATGTATTGACGCAGGACATAGATGCGAGTGACACGATAAATTGGAATGTTAGGGCAGTATCTCTCCCTTATGATACAGGTATGGTGAATTATAACATCTGGGAAGGTTTCAAGCCGATTGGGATGTTTATTAGCCCTTTTACAGGCAAATTTAATGGTAATGGGCATAAGGTAATAAATTTATATGTCAATCATCTTGGGGCATTGGAGGTAGGTTTATTTGGCTTTGTAGGAGAAGGGGGTGAGATTCGTAATTTAGGAATAGAGAATTGCCATGTTGTAGGTGATAGTTATACAGGTGGTTTGGTTGGTGTTAATAATTATGGCACGGTTAGTAATTGTTATAGCACAGGTTCAGTGAAGGCGAGAGGTCAAATCGGTGGTCTGGTAGGCTGGAATTTAGGTATGATGAATAGATGTTATAGTATCTGTTCGGTTGAAGGGGAATGGAATGTTGGTGGTTTGGTAGGTAAAAATAGAGGCACGATAACGCAGAGTTATAGCACAGGTTCAGTGACGGGAGGTTCTCTTGTAGGAGGGTTAGTGGGTTGGAATTATTATGGCACATTGAGTAATTGTTATACCACGAGTTCGGTGTTGACAAGAGGAGGGTCCGGCGGACTGGTGGGTTGGAATGATGCTACAATAGAGCATTGTTATAGTGCAGGCTTGATGACAGGAAATGGCAAGTATACAGGCGGTCTAACTGGCGGTAATAGAGGTAAGGTGTCCAGTAGTTATTGGGATATAGAGGTATCAGAACAGGATAGTTCCGTAGTAGGAGAGGGGAAAACTACAACCGAGATGACACAGCAGGCTACATTTGTCGGCTGGGATTTTAAGAATGTATGGAGAATAGCAGAGGGATTAAGTTATCCATATTTGCAATGGCAAGAAGACTCAATATCTAATATGAGAAGAGAAGGACAGGTCCCTGTTGAAAATATAGTCCATTTACAAAAAGAAGAGGAAGGGAAAACACAGGCAGAAGGAGAGGTAGAAGAAGAAGGACAAGTAGAAAAAGGAGAAGGAGAGGGGCAGCTTGATAAAGAAGCAGAAGGGCAGGAACTGGTAGAAAGGGTAAGAAGGGAGCAAAATGAAGGAGAATTTTCTGTCGGCGGAGAAGATGAAGATAAGGGATGTGGATGTTATGAAAAATTTATAAGAGTCAATGAATGGTGGAAGTATATATTAGACTTTATCCTGATAGGAATGTTGATATTCCTTATGAGTGGTATGCAACAGAGGGAAAAGGGAAAGTAACCAATTAATTAGCAAATTTATTTTACAGGAGGCTTCGTATGTTATACAAAGAATATGGGAAGACAGGTTTAAAAGTTTCGCGTTTGGGTTTCGGCGGTATGCGATTTGAGGAGCCACATAAGACAGAGAAGATGGCAGAGGCAGTCATTCGTGCTTATGATTTGGGAATTAATTTCTTTGACACAGCACCTAAATATTGCGATGACCAGAGTGAAGTGATTTATGGTTGTGCTTTTAAGCAAATGAAGAAACCACGGAACAGTTTCTATGTAAGTTCAAAAACAACGGCAGATAGTGCAAAAGAGGTGCGTGAGGAATGCCTCCGAAGTTTAGATAGAATGGGTCTGGATTATCTGGATTTTTATTATGTATGGTGTATTATGCAGCCAGACGATTTGCCCAATCGAAAGAAGAAAGGGGCATTGGACGGATTTCGCCAATTAAAGGAAGAAGGCTTGATAAAACATATATGTGTTTCGACACATTTAGAGCATGAGAAAATAGCGGGAATGCTGGACCAGGGCGAAGGACTGTTTGAAGGGATACTGATTGGCTTGAATGCTATCAATTTTCAGTTGCGATACCCCGGAGCGGTAGAGGCAGCAAAACGCGGTATGGGTGTAGCAACTATGAATACTTTAGGTGGTGGAATTATTCCTCAAAATCCGGATAAGTTTTCATTCTTGTTGCGTGAGGGGGATAAGAGTATTATTGATTCAGCTATTCGGTTTAATCTGTCCTTGCCGGAGATTACAGTGGCACTGGTTGGGTGTAGAAATGTGAATGATGTTGAAACTGCGGTAGATAGTGTTAATCGCTTTCAAGCGATGGATTTGGCTGAAATTGAGGCACTGCAAAAGCAAATTACAGAGGTTCAAAAAGACCTTTGCACCCAGTGTGGATACTGTTCAGATTGCCCCGCTGAGATACCTATTGTGCGACTTATGGATGCGTATAATTATCGCATATTGTTCGGTCCAGAAGCGGGTGTGAAACGGTTGAAAGAACATTGGTGGATAGATGATATTCAAAGTATTGTTGATAACTGCAC
>DAOOVZ010000146.1:0-7438 GCA_035370665.1 Candidatus Hydrogenedens sp. | reverse complement strand
GCAACATAAGGAGGAGATAGACAATCGTTTCTTTATGCGTGTCTATTTCGACTGTTCAAATATGAATGTTACCAAATCGCAATTTCAAAAGGAACTTCAAGAGTTAGCACAGCAGTTTAAGATGGATACTGCCCTCTCATTCAGTAATGAACGGAAGAAGATGGCAATTATGGTTTCCAAATATGACCACTGCTTATATGATTTGTTTTTGAAACATAAATACGGCGAGATTAATGCAGATATTACTTTGGTGGTAAGCAATCATCCAGACCTGGAACCTGTATCTGAAAGTTTCTCTGTGCCGTTTTTTTATATTCCTGCAACATCTGCTACAAAACAGGAAGCAGAGAATAATATACTTGAACTGTTTGAACGACATTACATAGACTTTATTATATTAGCCCGATATATGCAGATTTTGAGTGCAGAGTTTGTTAATTCCTATCGCAACCGCATAATTAATGTTCATCATAGTTTTCTTCCTGCGTTTGCAGGTGCAAAACCATATCATCAGGCGTATGAGCGTGGAGTAAAACTTATTGGTGCAACAAGCCACTATGTCACAGAGGAATTAGATGAAGGTCCTATTATTTATCAAGAATGTATCCATGTTAATCACACGCATAGTGTAGAGGATTTAATTGCTATGGGAAGGGATATTGAGAAGAAGGTTCTATCAGAAGCAGTGAAGGCTCATGCAGACGACCGTATTATGGTATATCATCGAAGAACCATCGTTTTTGATTAATACTATTTTTATAAATATTGAGGCACTATTCTTATTCGCTTTTTACCTTTTGTCCCTTCTGACCATCCCATACACCGCCAGGACCTAATGAATATCTATAGATTTCTCGTCCTTCCGTTTCCATCGGAATATCCGCAGTGGCTTCTTGTGCCTCTACACGGGTCGCTTTGGGAGCACTCCGATAAATACGATATGTATATGCAATCGTTGCTGTATAGGATTGTCCACTTTCTCCTGAATGACTGACAGGTTTCGCATCCATCGGATAGTATTGTGTATAAACTTTGACTTCCTTATAATATTCGCCACGAGCACCTTTCTGCTCAAACTTTACTTCACCGTGCCGATTTTCAAGGTTAAGCCGCTGTAATTCAGTTGCACCAATCTCTCCTAATCGCTGAAACACCTTGTCCGTTTCACTCATATATCCCTCAGGCTTTTCCCGTAGTCCAAAGTCCGATAAAACCTTGTTTACCACTCCACCTTCTGGTCCCGACTGACACGAACACAGAACAATCATAACTCCTAACATAAACCACGATATATATTTCATCAAATTTCCTTTCCTTATATTATTTTATAATTACCTTCTGCAAATATTTAAAAGTATAACACGCTTATATCCTTATTTAATAATATTAGTTTATGTAGAGTGTATCCCAACTTGATAGGTGGAAATCCAAAATATTCCAATAATAGAAAAGGAAGAGCATTCCGTAACAGGCAAGTAGTGCCAACAGGTCGAAAAATGTTTGCAATCGCAATTCCTTTAATGAAAGGATAAATCGTATCGTGCCAATAATAGTAAGAAAGAAAAGAAGGAATGAGAGTAATATAATGATGAACAGAATAAGAGGTGTCCCATATCCCAGTGATTGAGGTTTTAAAAATAAAAACAAATATGTAGTAAATACAAGAATATAAACAAGGAATATTATACTTATATTCTGAATAAAGTCGCTATGTTTTTGTAAAAAATTGTCTGCATTCTTTTGTATCAATAATCGTGCAAAAAAACGCAAAAATTGGATAATAAATACTGCTATACACGCAAAGAATAAGGTATATTGACATAGTTTTGATTCGCAGAAATGTATGGGTTCATAGACATTATTTCCTATTACTAATTGATGTCTTCCCTGTTCAACACCTTTGATGAAGGTTATTCGGGGTGAACTTGCAATATCACCATACTGTGTTTTCCTTCCCCACAACATATCTCCTAATTCCTCAACTTTCCAACTGCCAGATTGAAACGCAAGATATCTCATAAACAATGTCCGTTCTGTGTCATCGCCAAGCACATATATCTCTTGCACAAAACCTGGCAGAAATGTGGCTAACTTAAAGTAATCGCTACGACAATAACGATTATGCCGATAGAAACCTGATACTGCTCTATAATATGAAGGGTCAACAAATGACGGATTTTTACGAATACTCGGTATATTTCTTATAGGGAGAGTAAATTTTGATACAAGTAATTGAATTGCTTCTGAAATTAAGGCATGCTCCCCTTTATTGATTGAAATAAATAGCCCAAATTTTTCATCAGGGATAATCAGAACATGACTGCTAAATCCCCAGGTCAATCCTGAATGTTGAAGTGTTCGCTTCCCATTGATATATCGTTCTTCCCAGCAACAGGCATAACCTGGTAGTAGAGGATGAAGTTTGTATCTTGGGGTCTGCATGAGTTTAACGGTTTTAGGTTGCAAAATAAAGCGGTCTTTATATCTGCCATCATTCAGCATGGCTATTAAGAAATGGGAAAAATCTTCAGCAGTTGTGCATAAACTTGAAGCAGGTGGAGTTTGAGCAAAGTCCATTTCCACTGGTCGTATCTTACCAAAATATTCCAGGTATGCCTTTGGTGGTTTCAATGTCTCTGGATAAGTTCCATCAAATCTGCTATGGCTCATTTCAAGTGGCTCAAATAAATGTTCTTCCATGTAATCCTTAAAACTTTTCCCTGATACCTGTTCTATTACATGACCCAGTAATGCAAACCCATGATTGGAATAACTGATGGCAGTTCCAGGAGGAAAAACAATTGGTGGTAACCTTTTTGACAGATACACTCCCAATGGTAAAACCTTATCTAATGTCGGAGCACCCATACCTAAAAATCGGTCATCAAAACCTGCTGTGTGTGTCAAAAGATGGTGAATGGTTATGGGCTCAGAATAAGGGCACACAATTTGAAAGTCTGACAGATAATGATTGATATTGACATTTAAGGAAATTCTGTTTTGCTCGTAGAGTTGCATAATCCCCGTAGAGGTAAACAATTTAGATAACGAAGCTACAAATACAGGCGTCTGCTCTGCATCCATCGGCTCATCAATCTCAAAACCTAATTTGCCATATCCCTTCAAAATAACATTGTCCCCGTGCACTAATGCAATAACGGTTCCAGGAACAGAATATTTTTGTAACAGTTGTGGAATCTCTCTGTCAAGGAAATAGAGAATTTGCTTTTCGTATAAACTTTCCTCTCCATGGACAAGTGCAGTTAAAATAAAGAAAAAAATACAAACAATGGATATATAAATATGCTTTTGTGCTGACATGATATAATTATACTTCCTTATTCTGAATATGACAATTCACTGTCATATATTGTAAACTTTTAATCTCAATAAATGATAAGGGAGAATTGCATGGAATATAGAATGATATTTTTAATAGGACCGCCTCGTTCTGGAACGACAATGCTGGAACGAATGCTATCATCACACTCCATGATACAAGGGGGTCCGGAACCGCATATCCTGACACCGTTAGCACATTTAGGCGTATGGGCAAAAGTGGATAAAGCACCTTATGACCATATCCTATCCGCAGAGGCTCAAAAATTGTTTGTGGAACAATTGCCCAACAAAGAGAACGATTACTGGAAAGCGTGCCGTGCATATTGCGATGTGCTATATAGCCAGTACCTAATTGCCAAGGGTGATAAAAAAATCTGTCTCGACAAGACACCTGCATATTCATTAGTGTTGCCCTTCATTGCAAAGGTATATCCTGATGCAAAATATATCATTCTGACGCGGCACCCCCTGGCTACATTCTCATCCTTTGCAAATTCATTTTTTGATGGCGATTACAAGGTTGCTAACGAGCATAATCCAATACTCAACCGTTATATCCCTGCTATTGCTGATTTTTTGCGTAAAAAGGAAGTGGATATTTACCATATCCGCTATGAAGACCTTGTGAAAAAGCCCGAAGAACAGTTTGAACAGATATGTGCCTTTCTTGAAATCCCATTTGAACCAGAAGCAATTGATTATGGTAAATCTGATGACGAGAGCCATAAACAAGGTTTGGGCGACCCGTTAGGCGTGAAGCAACATACAAGACCTAGCACAGGCTCTTTGAAAAAGTGGGTTGAGGAATTAAGCACCGACCCTGAGAAATTGAAAATGATGCAGAAAATCATTGACCAGATTGCAGATGAAGACCTGATAACCTTTGGCTACCCGCAGGAAACTTTATGGAAACCAATGGAAGAAGTGCAGGGAGTAAAAATCCAACCCAAAAAACAAAAACTTAATCGCTATCTACTACAACGGAAAACCATTATTTTCCTTCGCGAACAGGCACGACGCCATACTTTTTTCCGTAAATTAATTGAAAAAGTCCGATTAGCCTGTGATGTCCTCCTCCGTGAATAAACAAAGTTAATTATTATTACTGCTAACCGCTAAAAAATTTGGAAATACTTACTTAGTTTTTCTTATAAGCAATACACAATCTTAAAACTCCTATATTATTTGGAGTCTTTCAATAGTATCTTTTTAACTTAGGTTTCTATCCCTTTTCCTGACTTTTTATTGAAAAAGTAATTGTCTAACAAAACTATAATATTTATCTTATCGTTGCCAGGTTTATTATATGTTGAAATTAGAATTGAAACTTTTTATGGTAATTTCTTATATTAATAGATAACAAAATCAGTAAAATGAATTGGAGATAAAGTAAGTGCACACTTACCCAACTATAACCCCTGAATATTTAGAACAAATGGGCAATTCCCTTACTACATTGGTAAATCGTTTAGTCGAATTTTTTAATAACATATTTGATGTATTTGGCTGGGATATTCGTGTCCTCCCCTGGCAATAGAAATATTTTTAAACTGGTGCCATTATTGCAAAAAGCCAAAACATCAAAAAGTAAGCCAAAACAAAGTAAATATACAGTTTACATTTATATGATAATTTTCAACTTTCGATTTCCTTTTGAAATATGCCATATTTAGTAAAGATACACAATATTGGCTTCTTCAATAACGCCAAAAGTTAGTCAATAATATATTTATTGTTGTGGGGTTTCCAGATTTTTATCAAGAAATATTTGTTTGTCTATTGCCTGCCATATAACTTTATAGCATTCTTCAAGGATATTAGGGTAATAAACGCCATTAAATAGTATCTTCATTTTGGTTTGAGATGGACCTAGTTTGGTCAAAGATATCGTTATCCCGGTTCCATACCTGCCCCAGGAATATCCGGTGTCAAGGTCCATTTCATATTTAGACTTCTTTTCCAATAATGAAGTGTCAAATCCTTTAATTTTGCAGTATTCAACTAATCCTTCTCGACTAAGTTTTGTATATAATTCTGAAGAAATGGGTAGTCCACTACCGGATATATACCCTGATATCCTTTCCATGTTTTCTACCTTAACTTCCAGTGTAGCAAAGGCTGTTACTGCTGCATTAAATACAGTATCGAAATCCTTGTCAAAAATTTTGTCTCCCATTGCTTGGTAAATATGTTCTCGTTGTTCAACCCATGCAGGAATATCAGGATTCTTTGATAATTCATTCATAATGTCCAGTTGCTTATGCATTCTTTCCTCGCCAGTTTTAAGTTCTTCCATATCAATTAAGTCACTCACACAGCCAGAAAAAGAAAGAAAAAACACAGAAAGAGTAATTGATATTAGACTTCCTCTAAACATAGTATACCTCATTATTAAGAAATGTTAAAGTTGCTAGAACTGTGCTGCACGAACAGAAAAATCTTTCACTCTCTTATTATTGTCGAACTTTATAATTACAGTAAGAGTCTTAATTGAACTCGAGACTGAACTCTGCTGACTTGTTTGCCCTTTTATCTAACCGCTCTCTGAACTCTGACCCCCACCTACTACTAAAAAAAAGGATGCGAGAGAATCTATGCTCTTGCGTCCCTTTGCCTCAACTGATTGAGTATTCGTAATATTTGTCTCAGTAGCAGTTCGTTCGTAAACCCATGTCTCTACACCATTAGCATCTGTGGTTGCTATGTTAGGCGAACCAAATAATTCTACTAGCTCTGCCTGTGTGGTCACACCCTTCCTCACTGTAGAAGTAACAGTTCCATAACCAAGTTTGGAAGGACTTGGTAATGGCTCCACAACGGCTGGAGGTTGGTTTACAGGAGCAGAAGGTGTTGTTGTAACCTGTTGTTTGTTTGTCAATTTCTCTTGACCAACTTGTTCTGTAGATGTAACATATCCAACAGCAAAAACCAAACAAATAACTAAAATAAAAATCCCATAAATTTTAGTAAACATTTCCCACACTCCTTTGTTAATTACATTTAACTTTCACTTACAATCACTCTATATTAAGTATAAAATATCTATATAAAAAACACTAAAAAATTTATTTATAATTAAATATTTTAATAAGAAACATCTGGAAAATATATGCTTGATTAGTTATAACAATTCAGCACATAAATAGAATTATTATTAGAAATAGTAATAAACAATCACTAACCTTTTTGAAAACTATTTTCTTAAATTAATTTCGTATTAATGTAAATTACATTTTTTCATTTCTTTTGATGAAAGAAGAATAAAAAACAAAAAAGTTTGTGCTACTTAATTAAATGGTTTTTACTTGGCACTATACATGTCTCAGATATGCGTCTTTGATACGCTGGATGAATTGTTGGGGAGGTTCGTTCCAATATCGTTCGGAGAAAATTTCTACCTCAATAAATCCGTGGAAACCTGCCTGTTCTACCCATGCCCGAATTTGCCGAATATTAATGCAACCTTCGCCCATAAGTCCGCGGTCATTAAGGATATGTGTTGTTGGTGTTTTCCAATCAGAGACATGAAAAGCCATAATCTTTCGACCCGCTCGCATAATCTCGGATTGCAAACAGGGGTCCCACCACACTTGATAGGTATCTAATACAATGCCTACCCATTCTGAATGCAGTGCTGTAACGATGTTATTTGCCTGTTCCATTGTATTAATTGCAGAACGATTATCTGCATATACAGGGTGTAAAGGCTCAACTCCTAAACAGATTTGTGCCGATTTCGCGTATGGTAATACCTTTTGTATACCATCTAAAATTTGTTGCCTTGCTTCTTGCAAAGGTAATCGAGGTTCAGCACCGCATACCAGAACAACCAGTGGTGCACCTATTTCGTATGCTTCGTCAATTGCCTTCATCGTTTCAATACATGCCTTTTCGCGTTCCTGTGCACTGGAACTCGGGAAAAAACCTCCTCTACATAAACTTACTATTTTTAATCCACTGTCTTTCAATACATTTTTCGCTTCTTTTATACCTATATCGTGAATATGTTCACGCCAGACTGTAATACCAGGCACATTTTCCTGTTGAAATAGTTTTACAATGGAAGGAAGTTTTATATGTTTAAAAGTTATTTTTT
>DAOOVZ010000145.1:0-7467 GCA_035370665.1 Candidatus Hydrogenedens sp. | reverse complement strand
TTTTGTTGTATAGTATATTTAGTGTATTATGTATGAATATAATTACGCTGGCTGCAGTGAAAATTGAATGATAACGATAAGTCCAACCGAAGAGTTGACATTATCCATATTTCCCCCCTAAAATTAAGGTATATTTATGCCTTTATATGAGGAATGATGATGCAATTAGGCGCATCTTCAAAAATATAATGTTCAGGACTATTAAAAAAATAACAAAAAAATATTAACCCCTAACAGAAGGATTAGTGCTGTGGTTAAAGTTAAGTATTTATCTATTATTAGCGTGTTGGCAGTAATTGTATTTTTATTTACTGCGACACCCGTTCAGGCTCAGCTACACCCCTATATGTATTTTGGTGGTGAAAATCCGGAAAAATACTGGGATAGCCTGGAAGAACTGGCAGGAAAGTTTGACAACATTCTCGATGACATGCTAATCGGCATTATTGGTTGTGCTCGATGGACTCAAGATTGTCAGGGAGTCAACTCTGCCTACTACCGCAGTGTACCAGGGCAGGATGGACCCTATTGGGATGGCTCTGATGGCAGAAGTGACCATGGAACGACTAATACTGGTTCAGGCAGTGCCTGGGATTATTCAGCCAAAGGGGCTGGATTCAAGTTTATTGATTCTCGCTGCCTCGCTATGCTGGACGCAATACTGAATCCAAATGTGCATACGAACCTGCCTCCGGCAACGGTAAATGCCATTCGTTCAGCATTTGCAGCCAATATTCAACGGGCATATAACACAGAAGTGACGATTTACGGCGTTCGAGCATCGGCTTCTTACCTTATATGCACTATTGACCAGACATTGAATCTACCTACGAATTCAAGGCAATCAATTGATGTCTGTGGGATTACATCATTAGATTTAGATGTTCCTTCATGGTATAAGCCTGACAGTGTAACTGGTAGGGGCGACCCACTAGTAGAAGCAGCAGACCCCAGACTGGATGATGCCTTGATTAATCTGACGGCTGCCTACATGACTCTGGGTGGTCAAAAGATGGTAGATTACTGGTATTCTTTTTATGGCAAGGTAATGCATATTGTTATAACTGATTTGCTAGATGATATTATCGCAGATATGATAGGAAAAGCGTCAAATGATGAAAAAGTTATCAATGCATTATTAGAAGCAGGTCCGGAGAATTGGAATTTAACACCGGACCCAGAATTATATGCACCAGACCCTGATGCGCTTAATTCTAAAGCGGTTTGTAATCCATGGGGGACGACAGCAAACATTGATTTTTCCTTCCCAGTGTCTTTTAAGGAAATTAAGCCTACTATAAATGTGCGGATAAGAATAACTGATGTAAATGTATGTAATACAATTCGAATTTTTGCTGATACTAATGTGGTTCCTTCGCAGTATACTCTGATGACGACATATCTGGGTATGCAGAATGGACAGGGTGATTTGAATGTGGATGGTAGAAGTAATTTCTTGACTTATGCGGATGCGTTTAGTAATCCACAGACTCTGAATCCGTCGTTAATGAAATGGAAATTGCGTGAGGATATTTTCCCTGACTCAATTCCAGAATTAGAAATTCAGCCGGTTGGACGGACAGACCCACCGCTTGTTTATCTTCAGGATATTTGGACTTTGAGTGTAGCGGCTGATAAGGGAGATGGGACGATATGGACACCTGATAATCTGCCGCCGACGGCACCACGCTTCAGTTATCAATGGAAATGGGGAACTAGTGCTTCTGATGTAAATACAAATGTTACAGGTGGAAATGTGCGCGTATTAACTATTACCCCTGTGAACTGGTTAGGTTCTCGTTATTTCCGTTGCCTTATTACAGACCCGTGGGGAAAAGCGTCAACATATTCTAATATTGTAGAAGTTAAGACAAAGGCACCGGATATTGTGATAACCCAGCAGCCGACGGTTAATCCGACTCCACCGATTGTGGCAGGGACTCCTTTTAGTATTACTTGTAGTGCGACACAAACAGGCGGCACATTGAGTTATCAATGGCAGATAGATAGAGATTTTGGTGGTCCTGGTGGCTGGGAAAATGTGTCTGATGGAGACAGTAATAATGTATACAATGTTGCATCAGCAAGCATAAATGATGAAGGTAATTACCGTTGTGTGATAACCTCTAACCTTGGCAACTCGGTAAATACATTTCAGGTAGGTGTGCAAGTTAATATTCCAAAACCTGTGATTACAGAACAGCCCGTTGGTGCGAATATTGCTGAAGGTGCTAGCCATACCTTTATATGTGATGCGACAATAGACCCGACAGGTCCATTGACCTTCCAGTGGGAGAAAGATAAAATAGCAATAGGCAGTCCTATTCCCGGTCCAGGACCTGTTTCTTTAGTGATTAACAATGCAACCCCAGACGATACAGGGCTCTATCGTTGCAAGGTCACTTCTGGTACTTATGGTACTTATATATATTCTTCAGAAGTATATCTGCGGGTAGGTGGTGCATCAGCAGGTGCTTTGTTCTATGTAGATAAGATGGCACCGCGCACAGGTGGAGTAGAAGACGGGTTATCCTGGGAAACAGCGTTTGATACAATACAAGAAGGTATAGACGCAGTGTCAGCAGCAGGTGGCGGTCAAGTCTGGGTGGCAGGCGGACCGAACGGTGGTGGTTATGTTTATAATGAATTAAGAACTGAAGAATGGGGCGATGTTTCAGTTGCAGGTTCGTTGGTAGTCCCTGATGATGTTGAATTGTATGGTGGATTTGAAGGCTACCATGGGAAACAGGAGACCGCTCTGTCTCAGCGAGGTGTTCGTAGAGCAGTTACAATAATTGATGGTTCTGTTTCTCGCGGTGGAGCACCTGCGTATCATGTCATAGCGATAGGGTATAGAATTCGCCCTGCCGTAGGTGTGGTTATTGATGGGTTCGACATTCGTGGTGGTAGAGCCACAGGTGTCCCGGGCGACTCATACCATACCTGGCGTGGTGGAGGTATATATAACTGGCAGTCTCAACCTGTGATAGCGAACTGCACTTTCTACAATAATATTGCAACCGTATCTGGTGGTGCTATTGCAAACGCGAGTAACGGCACTACTTATGCAAATGCACAAATAATAAATTGTGTGTTCTATCAAAATCATGCCGATAGACGGTATGACTCGGAAAATAACCCGATACGTGGTGGTGGTGCAATATTTAATGATGGAGCAGACCCGACAATCCTATTCTGCACCTTTGTTGGGAATACGATAAATGCGACTCCGGTTGATGGCTCTGACCTTAACTTGTTTGGGACAGTTAGTGGAGCAATCTATAACTGGAATACAACATCAACATTGACTATTAATAGTTGTATCTTCTGGCAAAATGGACCTGGTGCAGTTGAGACAATGTGTCCCCCAGATAATCCGTCTTGTGCTCCTCCAACTGTCCTGTTTACAGATTTGGGTCAGGCAACTAACCCGCAGTTTATAGGGACGCCGCCTGAATTTAAGTTGGCAGCTACTTCTCCATATAAGGATGCAGCGGACCCGGCACTTCTATCGCCAAATCGTGACATTCAAGGTGTGCCAAGACCACAGTTTACAGCGTCAGACCGTGGTGCGTATGAGATGGTAGACACTAGTCTCTATAATATTGCATGTAAAGAAGGTACAGAGGTGTCATTAGGTAATGATGGAACCGTGAGTTTCCCTGCCAGTTCTTTGTATAACTCAGCAGGAAGTACAGTTCCTGGTGCACTTTGGAAATTGACAGTAAACGGACAGAGAACAGTAACACTTACTTGTTCAGATTATCCGACAAAGTCTCTTACCTTAACAGCGACAGATATGGCTGGGAATCAAGTTACATGTGAATCCACAGTTACTCTGAAAGATGAGATAGCACCGACAGCAGAATGCAAAGATATAACTGTTAATCTGAATGCAAGTGGGCAGTATACTTTGACGGCTGCGGAAATAAATAATGGCAGTACAGATAATTGTGGTGCAAGTGGACTGACCCTGTCAATTCCAGCAACTACATTTACCTGTGAAGATATAGGAAATAATGTGGTTCAACTTACGGTCAAGGATGCGGCGGATAATGAAAGTGCTTGTCTTGCAAATGTAACAGTTCAGGATGCGACGCCTCCGACCGTAGTAACCAAGAATATTACAGTTGACTTAGATTCGACAGGTCATGCGAGTATTACTCCTGCTCAGGTAGAGAATGGCTCAACCGATAATTGCGGTGTTGATGCTGACACTTTTGCATTAGACCGCACTGAATTTACCTGTGCAGACCGTCTGACACCACAAACAGTCAATCTAACAGTAGACGATGTGAATGGTAACTCGGGGTCTGCATCGGCTCAGGTGACGGTGAGAGATGTAACTCCGCCAGTAATATCGCTTCGTGGTGCGTCCGAGATAACACTGGTTACGAGCATTGACTGCTATGTTGAAGAAGGTGCAAGTTGGACAGATGTATGCGATGGCACAGGCGAAGCAGTAGTAGGTGGTGATACAGTTCCATCCAATTGTCCATTACTCACGACGGATGCAGGAACTTATGTTGTGACTTATAACTACACTGATTTGAGTGGTAATGCAGCAGATGAAAAGACAAGAACTGTCCATATCATCTCCAATCAGCCACCTGTGATTACTCTGTTAGGTGACAATCCGCTGACACTTGCATGTGGAGTTCCTTATGAAGAACCTGGCTATGTGGCAACTGACCCTGAGGATGGAGATTTGACAGATGAAGTCGTTGTCAATACATCCGAACTGGTAACAGACCCAGTATCCGGTTATATTGTGCCTGATACATACCATATTATATATAGCGTAACCGACCATGACCTTTCTAATCCGATGTCTGCAACCGTGACCAGGACTCTGGAAGTAGTGGATATGGATTATCCGACAGTAACACTGACTGGTGCAGAACAATTGCCATGGCAATTAGGCACACCGTTCGTAGACCCGGGTTATTCAGCAGAAGACCCATGCTGGGGTGATGTAACGGTGTTAACGGAAGTTGTCGGTTCAGTAAATGTGAATGAACCGGGTGTATATGTATTGACCTATACGCCAAAAGATTACAGCGATAATGCTGGTGAACCTGTCCAGAGAGAAGTATATGTTGGCGATTTCTTGCAAATTGTTGCACATCCGCAGAACGCTGATGCGTATATAGATTCGAACACATTCGAGTTAAGTGTAACCTTCACAGGTGGCATATTCATACCGGGCTATGATACTTATACATGGTTGCGTGGTTCAGAGGTTGTGGAAAGTGGCACAGTAGAAACTGGAGCAAATACACTTGAGTTGACTGTTGACCCAACGGCAATAACTCCGGGAACTTATATGTATCATGCGGAAATAAAAGACCTTGCAGGAGTGCATGCGTCGAATCAGGCTCGTGTCCGTATAGGAAACCACATTACATTAGGCGACCCAATACCCAATGCCGAAGTGGTGCCGGGTGATAACTACGCCATGACAGTCCAGGCAACAGGCGGTATTGGCAGCCTGCACTATCAGTGGCAGAAATCTGATGGCAGCAAAGGCTGGGCAAATGTGAGCAATGGTGCGAACATCTCCGGTGCAACGACAAACACATTGGCGTTCAATCCATTCGCAGCAGAAGATGTTGGCACTTATCGGTGCGAGATTACAGACGATTACATAGATGTGGCTTACAGTAACGAAGTAATCCTGACAAAGGGTTCAGGAATACCTGTTGCAGGCACTATCGGTATCGCAGTGCTCAGTGCGTTGAGTGCATTGGCAGGCGTATTTACTCTGCGTCGTCGCCAACGCTAATAAATGATTAGCACCTCGTATAGACGAGGTTGAGACTTAGAAGTTGGGCGTCTCAGACCATAGCGGACTGAGACGCCCAACAGTTTTAAAAGGGTAGCAACATTATATTCTCTTTCTTTACCATAAAGAGCACAAAGATGAATGCCATAACCTATATGATTATTTTGCGTTATGTAGCATAGACATTCCAGTAGCACAGGTATTTCTGTAACATAGGCATCCCTGTAGCACAAACATTCCTGTCTGTGCCTTTAAAACTTTCAACTTGTCTACATTAGATAGTTTTTGGGGTATATCTAAAAATCTTAAATATAGGGGGTTTGTCTAAAAAGTCATGGTTTATAAAAGTAAGGAGTTATGGTAACATGCCCATACATTGTAAAAGATTGAATATTGTCTACCCAAAACTAATAATCTTTGCTGAAACTATTAGTTGACAGTAGTGACCAAAGTTGTATAATAAATTGTGATTTGCGTAGAAGATTAATCAATTTGAAGGAACTTGTATGCCCAAAAAGAAAGGGTTGAGGTCGCTTCGCAGCACTATTATTCTACTCGTGATAATTTTGATGTTGCCCTTAATAGTTTCAGTCCTGGTGAAAATATTCCTTATCCCACCGCCAATTTGTCCCGAATATAGTGAATTGGTTAAAAAAGCCAAATCAAGTGAAAATGGATATATCTATTTCAAAGAGGCAATAAAAATTTCAGAGAAAATATGTTGTGGTTATTTTATGCCGATTGGTAAAATAACCTTTCCTGATTATTTTAAGGATAAATATATTGATAAATACCATGTGGAGAGTTATTGCAATTTTTTGGCAAACTATTATGAATATTTAATAAAAGAAGGGAAGTTACAAGAGGAATTTGATTTTCATTCCAAAAATTATAAATATTCTGAAGCACCTGTGAAAATAGAAAAATTAGATTGTATATCTCCAAAGAATGAATGGAAATCCGATTTACTTAATGATTCTAAGGATGTATTAAAAAATATTAAAGAAGCATATAGACTAAACACCTTTATTGTTTATGAAGATTATTATGAGGAATATTTAGATTGGACTCCACTGTGGATAATTGAACTTACAAACATTATTTTGTATCTGGAAAAAGGGGATTACGAGAATGCTCAGGATTGGTTAGACTCTTCTATTCAGTTTTGTGTTCACGCGGGAATGTTAAGCGGTTTTAATTCTACTATAATAGCGTATTTAAGGGGAGTAATCAATCCTTTGTTACTTAATCCATCCCTTCCAGATACTTTTTATGAATATTTAGTATGTTCACTCATAGAAGCGAAGGGAAAAATTAAGTTAACTGATTTTAAGACAGCATATATAAAGTGGCTATTTAGTGTTGAAGATGAACTTATTAAAGACCGAACTAGTTTTATAGAAGAGCCAAAAAGGTTCGGGAATAAGAACCCTTTTACTATCATTTCTAATTTATTCTCGGCACTTTTATCTTATAATGATGTAGCACACATATTGGATAAATATCGTGCAACCTTTGAATCATCTACATGGAAAGACCTTAAAGATGCAGCCTTTTACAATAAGGGGATACTTTCAAAACCTATAAATGAGTTAAAATTGGTTAAGAGTCGCAAGAATATTTATGAATATGAATTGGATGGGTTTCTTAAAGGTATAATCTGGGAGAGAATGGCTCTAATG
>DAOOVZ010000144.1:0-7471 GCA_035370665.1 Candidatus Hydrogenedens sp. | reverse complement strand
TGGGAGAAAATCCATCTTTAATAAGTTTCAGGTTTCGCTCAATAAATGGAAAAATCTGGTCAGGTCGCCAGCGATAGGCTTGTGCCTCTCTACCCGCATTATACCATGCTTTAATGGGTATCCTTTCTCGTGTAAAGGCTATTTTATTGTAAGAATAACCTTCTGCGTCTGGATAAAAGTCTATGTAATTGTCATGAGGTGCAAACAATACTCCGTGTTTCTTACAAGTCTCAGCCAGGTAAAGAAAATCTTCAACGGTGCCAAACTTTGGATTTGGTGGATATACATCAGGAAGACGATAGTCATAACCCCATCTTTGCCAGTTATGCCAGACTACTACTGAATCAGTCAGACCATAAATGAAAGAACGCTCCAATTTTTCTGCACTATCTTTGTATTTTCCTCCCCAAAGGTCAAAAACAAAACGACCTGTCAGATTCTGAATCCCACCTGCTGGGAAAAGATGGTTTATATTTCGCCATATTTTCGCACCTTCCCAACTACTCATTGATGGAATAATAGAAATTGTTTGAGTATGTGGAGTGTGAAGGGTGTAAATTTGATTTTCAGGGGTTACTTCCAGGTTTTGAGGAACTGCATCAACTCCCTCCACTATGGATAAACCATTAGTAAAATCAAAACCAACGAAGGATGTAGAAAGTTGATGTCCTTCAAACCAGAGATTGAAAGCCTCAGGTTCAATAAGGACATTCCCTGCACCAGCATATATTTTACTCGCATGCTCACTCCATTTGCCCAGTGAAACATCTTCAAGGTATATAGCAAACCATGGCTGCGGCTTTGGAATATTCTCCAACCAGAACTTGACCCGTAATAAATTGTTTTCAATCCACATATCTGAGAGCAAGTCAAAATCTCCTATCCAACTTGAAAATGAATACTTATAAGCAAGGTGCTTATCCTGTTCACTTTTCTGAATGTCTTTAACCTGACTCACGGAATACAAATCATTCAAATCATCATTCAGCACCTTTACCTTAAAACCATCTATAAAAAGATGTTTGTCAGAACTTATGAATCCAATAATAGAATCAAGAATGCCCCTTTTCCCTTCCCAAATTTTAATCTCGTAATCATTATTCCCAACTTTTATAACTCCTAAATTATATGAAGGTGTATCCATTGATGGTGGAAAACTCCCTCTCTGGGCAGGCGTCCCAATACTCAATATAGGTTCACCCCAGTATGAATGGTCACAAGTTGTATTATTCTGAGGTCCGGGATGAGACTCCAACTGTATACGGATTGTCTGACCAGCAAATCTACTCAAATCAACTTCACCATCCTCCCATACCTTTGCAGTAGTATGTTTCTCATAAACGATTTCACCTTCATCTCCATCGGGAGCAGAGAAGGGAAGAATACGCACTCGGAAGGTCACACCATCACTCGGGGGTTCAGGAGAAACATTATCTCTTATAGCGTTTGCAAATTTAAGTGTAATTGGTCCTTTCTCGGGCAATTTGATGGGAAATTCTGTATAAATCGTTCCTGTAAGATTATTAAACCATGGCGGGTGCATTTCAATCGCTCTCCTCATATCCCCTCTTGCATATTTACCGCCATTATACCAACCTGCCTTAGTTCGCATATCGCTACCAGTATTCCCTACGGCTACAATTTGTGGTCCCTCTCCAAAAACTCGCAAAACTACCCTATAAATCTGAAGTCCATTTAAAGAAATTGCACTATTAGGATATATTTCATAAGGTTTCCAGGGAACAGACAAATTGGGTTTAGGCGGGTCAGGAATATTGGCTTGAAGTATAAGAATTGGATGAAGTTGACACTCCTTGTTATCAAGTTTGTAGTTAATATAGGCATGAATAGGATAAAGAGCATTATAAGTATGGGTTCCAGGTGTAATTTTAAACTCTAATGTTGCATCTCCCTTGCTATTCAGGGTAAAGGGCAAATCGGAAGGTTCTGCCACCCAATCATCAATCACCCCAATTTTAACTGTGCCTTCGACTGGATTATCCTCCTTATTTTCTATCTTAACAGATATAGAGAAAGGTTTGCCTATTTCTGTTACTTCACTTGGACCCACAATTTGTGCAGTAATTGGACCCAATGAATCCACAGGCAAATCAAAAGCAGAAACCACACTCGCCCCTAACAAAAAACTTAAAATAACCACTGAACAAATCATTCTAATTCTCAAGTGCATATATCATCCTTTCACTAATGTTCTATTTTCTTTTTTATTTTATGGAAATACAGATTAAAAATATGATTATATATTTTTCTCTTAATGAGTTGTAATCATGTTCTTCATAATATCAAGGAACTGCTATTTGAGAATTTCTAAAGCCATACTTCTATGAAAGCAGTTATTCAAAAAAGATTGTTATTTTTAACACCCCAGATAATAAAATTATTTTCCTAGCTTTCTAGTAGACAGTAACAAAAATTTAATCCTGTGTAAAAAGGACATTTATATTATTTTACCTCAGCCAATTTTCTAAATTCAGCCCATTAATTCGCTTAAAATGTTTAGTATTATCGGAAACACAGGTATAATTATTCGTTAATATTGACGCTCCAATAAGTATGTCTGCATCTGGAATAAGTTTCCCCCTATTTTTAAGAAGGGCATAAATTTCTGAGGCTTTTTCAAAAATATCTATATTATCCAGAAGAAGGATTTCTAACAAATTACATATCATATTAAACTTTTTTTGTTTTATTTGTAGCATTTAATGATAGAAGTCCTCTTTTTATTTCATAATAACTAAATTCAATAGCGTCAATATACCTTAATGACAACCAGTTAATTCTCAAATTATCATCTGGATATGATTCAAAAAGCACACTCAAAATATGACAAATCCTTCTCCAAAAATCTTCCCAAATATATTCATCGGTATCATTTAAGGTAATGATTCCAGGACCTATCTGAATAAGAGGCCATTTGTTTTCAGCCTTTCAAAACCTATATTGAACTATGTATCTTGCAATCTCATCAGGTATAGCCGATGTAGGTAGTTGTTCAAGAAAAGGATATTCCTCTTTTACCCTATCATATATTCTACCAATTAGTATTTTATAATATGGGTCTATTTTTATTCCTGACGATACTTCTTTTAATTCTCACCGTATCTCAAATATTGCTTCCATAAGTGGTTTATTCTTTAATATTTTTCTTTCCATTCTATTTCTCCATATTCTTCTTATTTTTCAACAACTACCAGAGGACTATAGAGCATAGGATTATTATAAAATAACCACAAATCTATGAATATTAATCATAGTGAAATTTATGTTATAAAAACAATACGGTGAAATATATGCGTCAGGGATTAAATATAGCCTATATAGTTTATTCTCAAAAAATAAGAAGTGAATAATAATTACATTTAATCCATATACATTGTTTTTTAAAACTTCTTTCTTTTATTTTAGGACTTTTTCCATGAATGATAGTAGAGATTTGACAAATTTTTAATTTTGCTGAAGGGTTATAAGATAATTCGCTATTTCTTCACTGCCCCAGTCTGCACTGCCGGTATAACGATAAATGATTTTTCCTTGTTGGTTAATAACCAGTCCACAAGGGACATTATCTCCACATAGACTTTTTACAAATGTTCCTTTTACTTGAAGCATAGGAAGGGTGCAGTTTAATTCGCCATTTACCTTTTTTATATCCTCTAATTTTCCTTCTGTCAGGGCAAGCACAGGCACATCGAAATTGTTAAGCGATTTGTAGAGGTTCTGTACTGTCATCAAGGTAGAAAGGCAATGAATGCATTCGGGATGCCATACTAATATAAATATTGGCTTGCCCTTGAAATCATTGAAAGAAACTTGTTTGCCATCCATATCTACACCAATAGCAGAAAAGTCGAATATGTCAGATGTTTGTATTCTTGGTGTTTTTAGTGAGGAGCGTTCCCATTTTGCCATCTGGAATTTTAATGTATGAGAACCTACTAATATACCTAAAATGATAAGTAATAAGGTTATAAATATTCCACACAAGCAGCCTAATAGAAATGGTTTCCATGTTTTTCTTTTTGGCAATTCTTCACTCATTCTTGTTTTTTCTGTTCAGTTTCTTCTTTTATATTCTGTGAGCCACTTGTATCTGGATTTTGTTTATCCATCTCTTCCCAGTGTTTGAGTCGTTGTAGAAAGATTTGTTCTGTCCCGCGAGGTAATGGATGATAGAACACGCCACGCGGAAGTCCATAATCCTGTGGAATATAACCTTCTTCTGCTTCATGCGGATACTGGTAGCCAATCCCATGCCCTAACATTTCAGCACCGCGATAATGTGTGTCTCGCAAGGCTTGTGGAACAGGAACAGTCGTTTGTAATTTAACCATTTCCATTGCTTTTTCAATAGCCAGATAAGACGCGTTACTCTTCGGGGCACAAGCAAGATAGGTCACGGCTTGTGCCAGGATAATTCGTGCCTCAGGCATGCCGATAAATTCTGTGGCTTCCCATGCGGAAACTGCCACGACCAGAGCCATTGGGTCGGCATTGCCAATATCTTCTGAGGCTAAAATACATAGACGCCGTGCAATAAATCGAGGCGGTTCTCCTGCTTCAAGCATTCGTGCCATCCAATATAGAGCAGAATCTGGATGACTACCGCGAACACTTTTTATGAAAGCAGAAGCAATATCATAATGTTCATCACCGGTTCTGTCGTAATGCAAAAGTTTTTCTGATATGCAATCCTGAACAAGGTTTAAATCAATGATAATGTTTTTTTCTTTTCGAGGTGCAGTTAATAGAGCCAGTTCAAGTGCATTTAAGGAACGCCTTGCGTCTCCTTCGCCATATTTCGCCAAGAAATGTAAAGCGGCATCATCAATGATAATATTGTATCCCTCAAAACCGCGTTGAGGATGATGAAGGGCTCTTTGTAATATAAGGATAATGTTCTCTTCTGAAAGGGGTTCAAATCTATAAACCTGAGAACGGGACAATAATGGAGAGACAATACTGAAATATGGATTTTCGGTAGTTGCGCCAATGAGGATAACATTTCCCATCTCTACATCGGGTAATAGTGCATCTTGCTGGGCACGATTGAAACGGTGAATCTCATCTATAAACATTATCGTTTTACGATGTTCCCTCTGCAAATGATAGCGGGCTTTCTCTAAAATGGTGCGTAGTTCACGGACATTAGATATGACCGCATTGATTGGCTCAAAATAGGCATGTGTGCGTCGTGCAATAATTCGAGCTAAGGCTGTTTTACCAGTTCCGGGAGGACCCCAAAGAATTAGTGAGGTTAAAGAATCACTTTCAATAGCACGGCGTAAGGCTTTTCCCTGGCTCAATATTGCGTCTTGTCCTATTAACTCGTCAAGCGTGCGTGGACTGACCCGCCGTGCTAATGGTGCATTTACAGAACCGTCCTTTGATTCCGATTTCTCGAAAAGATTATCCATTTTATTGAAATCCAATCACGGAACTTTATTTTTGCCCTTGTTTTGTTTTTATATTTTTTATATGTGATTCGTAGAATTCTTTTAAACTGTGTTGAGTGCCTTGATTCTGCTCCTTAATATATGCCAGTGCTGTTCGTGGATGTTGATTTAATACACCTGTGACAAGATAAGGAAGTTCATAGCCCCATTTCAATTCGTCTTTTAAAGGGACAAAGTATCGTTCAATTAAATCCAGAACAGGTTTCAAATCATATTTTGGGTTTTCCAGAAAACTCAGCAGTAGTTCAGTTGTGCAATTTCCTGCGGCTCTGCCCATACCATATAAACTACTGTCTACAAATTGTGCCCCTGCTAATAAGGCTTCAATAGAATTGGCAAACGCAAGTTGACGGTTATTATGTGTATGGATACCTATTGCTTTACCCGGAAGTGCATGGATATATTTTTCTGTCAGATAACGAATATGTTCAGAGTAATAATATCCAAAACTATCAACAATATATACCAAATCAACATTTGATTTTGAAATCTTTTTTAGTGCCTCGTCAATCAGATGTTCATCCACAGTAGATACTGCCATCAGGTTTAGACTGACCTCATAGCCCAAATCTTTCATATATTGTGCAATCCGCAAACCTTCGTCTACCTCAGAGATATAGCAGGCTACACGAACCATAGAGATAATACTTTTAGAACGCAGAATAAAGTCATCAAGATTGGTTTTGCCTACATCACACATTACCGATATCTTTGTGTCGCACTCACAAGCCACATCACGCAAATCTTCTTCATTACAAAAACGCCAGGGACCATATTCACTTGGCGAGAATAGTCGTTTATCTGCACGATATCCTAATTCAACATAGTCAACACCTGCTTCTGCTAAACCATAAAAAATGTCCTTCACCATATTTTTTGAGAAGTCCCAGTTGTTCATCAAGCCACCATCACGAATTGTTACATCTAAAATTTTTACTTCTGGACGATACATGCACTTTATCTCCATAAACAGATTAATTATTTTTCAATATTTATCATTTGTCAAAATATTGTAAAGGGTTTTATAATAGGTTGAGATTTTGTTAAGATAATGATATATTATACTACAATGATTATAAAAATAGTTTCAAAGACAGGAGAAACGATAATGAAAAGGCTTACACTAGTTATGTGGCTCGTTGGCTTACTGTTTGCGGTTACTTGTTCTGCAATTGAACCTGCGTATGTGGGTCCATTAGGAAATGCAGAGGAGCCTGCACTACGACCCTACAAATGGTTCTGGCGAGGAATAACTGCATTTGCACATCAGACGAAGGAGAAATTTATTGAAGGAAATATGAATACACCCATTCTGGGAACAATAGAAACAACCCGCGGTGTTCGCAACGGTTCCACAGAGTTGGTATATAGTTTCTGGAAAGGCATATTGTTTTCCTGTCCACCTCAACAGCCAAAGTTTTATCAAGAGAAAACGGAACTGACAAATAGAGTAGAAGCGGATGATGTCTGGCGAAATGTTACAGACCTGATGTTTAGTGGACCAGCCTTCCCTGTTTTGGTGACATTGGACCATGTTTATATGGAAAGCGATAGAAAAGTACAGGAACGATTGTTAAAAGCAGAAGAGGTACGGGAAGCTAGACGACAAGCCCGTAAATCACGAGAGATAGAAATGAACCCTGTTGAAAAGGCACAACAAAATTATCTTGGCGACCGATATGTAGTAAAAGAGGGCAAACAGAAGAAATACCCTAAGAATCTTCTTAAACTCGCAAGATAAGACTTTGCAAGAACAGCATTTATATAAATATTCAGTTCTTTGTAAAATTGGATTTTTTAAGACGGTCACTAAAATTTTCTAATAAATAATTTAGTTATAACAATATAAAACTATTACTCTATAAAAAGTCATACACAGAATAGTTGAGTAAAATAAGGATTTAAGATTTAAAAATCCTACAAATTTTTCATTAGTATAGTCCATTCCAAAAAATATGTATATTCAGATGGAACTGAAATAACAATACCAAAATATT
>DAOOVZ010000143.1:0-7536 GCA_035370665.1 Candidatus Hydrogenedens sp. | reverse complement strand
AATTTATACGCGTCTTTTCCAATACACTGCCTAACCTCGGAGACCATTCCCTTTTGCATTTATAACACTTATAAATACATCTCCTTATCCAACCTATTCGTTCTGAACCACAAAATGGACATTCTTTGTAGACTCTTAATAATCCTAATGATTGTAAATAATTGCATGCTTTTTCTTCACTTGCTGATAATTGAACTACTTTCATTATCTCCATATATCTTTCCCCTATATCTCATTTTCTCCATTAGTGGATTATATCATATAATCATTAAAAAATTATCTTCCGATTTTCGACTATAATTTCTTAAATCTTAATAGTATCAACAAACTACTAAATGCTTATTGATTGGTTTGTAATTTTTAATCGTTCACAAAGAATATCGAGTATATTCAAAAGAAGCCGAACGGCTACTTTCCTATTTAACAATTTTTCAAAAGTTGTTGCAGTAAAAATTAATACATACGAATTTTCAAGTGCCTTCGCAGTGGCGGAACGAGGTTGTTTCGTTAATAATGCCATTTCCCCTATTATTTCACCTTCCCCTAACCTAGATATTTCCTTATTATCCTGACAAATTCCAATAGAACCATTTAAAATCAGATATACCTGACTACCAATACTACCTTGATAAAATATTACTTTGTCTTTGAGAAATTGAGCAATAAGCCCCTGTTCAATTATATTTTTTACTTCATCATCGGTTAACCCATGCAAAAGATGAGAAGTAATTATATGTTGCTCAATCTCTTTTATGTCCATAGGTTAATATAAAATGTTGTAAACTATAAAATTAATTTTATTTATACCCAATATACAAAACGTCTGCAATTTGGGCAAGTATAAAGATTATCATGTTCCTGCCGAACCCTCTGCAAAAAGTCAGTTGACAAAGTCATATAACATCCATGACAGGTATCCCCCTCAATTGGAACTATCGCGGGCGGTCTTTGTATTTTTAGTCTATCATAATGATTAAGTGTGTTTTTAGAAATTAAAGAGCGCAAATTGTCAATTTTTTGTTGAAGTTGTTTCTTACCACGGGTAGCGTGTTTAATATCTTCTTCTTGAACCTGTAAACGAATAAGTAGATGAATTTCGGGTAATGATATTGATGTAGGTATTGGAGACTCTCTAGTCTCAGGAATTTGTTTTACTTCAGTTTTTTTCGGAGGTTCATCATTCATCTTAATCAATTCTATTAGTTTGTCATAAATAGCCTTTGAAGTTGTTTGTTTAATAATTGCCTGAAGATTCTCTTTTTCCTGAAATACTTTGGAAATACTGGCAAGTAAATTTAAATATGCAGAATTTTGTGTAGGCGGATAACAAACTAAAATGACAAAATACACTGGTCTACGGTCCTGCGCCACAAAATCAACCCCATTGGGGATTCGGGCTATTGCGGTAGTAATTTTATTAATTTCACGAATAATAGCATGGGGCAAACCAAGTCCATTGCCTAAGCCTGTGCTATCTACTGATTCTCTATCTATGAGTGCAGAAAGGACCTCCTCACGGTTAAAAATTTTATCTTCTGCTTTTAGTATGTCTACTAATGAATGAAAGACCTCTTGCTTTGTTTGCACTTCCAGTGAAGGTATAATCGTTTTGGGATTAAAAATTTTTTCAAAATCCATATATATTTATGTTCCTTTTTTAAATTTTTGTATTAAAATAAAAATAGTATAAATATTATTATTCTTTAAACTCTCCAATTTCCAATTGAAAGAAATAAAATACAAAAGCTATAAAGTATTAAGCATTTTAAAGAATTTTTAATATAAAAACAATAAACCTTTAAATTAAACTTCGCTCTCTTGATATAAGATGGTAACAATGATGATCGTTTCCTTGTCTCTTTCATCGTGTGTTGATGTTGAGCAAGGGCACTGTGTCATAAGCAAAATTTTGGGTCTCGCTCGTTTAATCCATTCATTAATTAAATTATCCATCTGGTGAATTCCATCCACGCTCGCTTTTCCAATAAAGGATTGTACCCTCATAATTATTTCTCCTTATTACACATAATTTTATAATATATACTACACTATATTTTGTCTCATTTCAAGGCTTTTTCAACAGCATTTCTCATTATATTTAATGGTGCAGAGTGCCCTGTCCATAATTCAAATTGCAAAGCGGCTTGTTCTAAAAGCATTTCTAACCCCGTTATGATTTTACATCCCCGTTTTTTAGCCTCATATAAAAGTTCGGTATATAATGGGCGATACACCATATCTAATACCGTATGCTCTGGACCCAACAAGACAAAAGGGAAAACTAATCTGTCGTTTGAATGCCCTTCCATCCCTATTGGTGTGCCTTGAATAATAATCTCGTGAGATGGAACATATTCTTCAAGGCTTTGATTTAAATAACCCTGTTGAAAATAAATATGAGGGAACACATACTTTAAGTCAGAAATTAATTTTTCTAAGCGTGACGGTGTCCTACCTAAAATCGTTATTTGTTCTGGCTGCACTATTTCTGCAAAAGCAAAGGCAACAGCACGAACTGCACCACCTGCACCCAAAAACAGAATTTTCTTCTTTGATAATTCGACATTAGCCCTTCTGAAAGCGTTCAGAGTGCCTTTTCCATCTGTGTTTGTTCCTAACAGTTTATTCCCTTCATGGAGAATTGTATTTACACTGCCTATCTGTTTTGCAATAGGTTCAATTTCATCTAAAAATGTGATAACGGCTTCTTTGTGAGGAATCGTGATACTCATGCCACGAAAGCCATCCATAGACCGCATACCCCGCAAGCATGAATCTACATCTGTTATATCAAAGGCAAGATAAACATAATTCAGACCTAAACTTTGAAACCCTGCATTATGTATTACAGGAGACAAAGAATGTCGGACAGGATGTCCAATCACTGCACAGAGTTGTGTATTTACATCAATATTTATCATAATCCTTCAATCATAAATCAGCCGGGAGGCCACCCTAATTCTCTACCACCAAGAATATGCAAATGAATATGGAAAATAAGTTGACCTCCATGTGCATTGCAACTTAATACATAACGAAAACCGGGTTCTGCAATTCCTTCCTGTTGTGCAATTTTATTGGCACACAACAACATTTTCCCAAGCAACAGAGCGTCTGCCTCTGTTGCGTCAGTTATTCGTGCTATATGCTTACGCGGTATAAGCAATACATGCACCGGTGCCGCAGGCTGAATATCACGAAACGCATAAAACTCGTCATCAGAATAGACCTCAGTAGAAGGTATCTCCTTTCGCGCTATCTTGCAGAACAAACAATCCTCTGACATATATTATCTCCTTCTATAAACCTTTCAATCTCTCAATTTTTTGCTTTATTTTATCAACTACCTATTTTATATAAATTTCTTACCAATTTCAATCAAATGTTCTTTTGGATAAACATTGTTAAAATAATATTCTTCCCGGTCATTTACTGTTTTAGGTGAACACCTTCTTATCTCTTCTAAAATTGCCTCTACCATTCGTTTCTTTTAAAGCCCACAACGATTTATTGCACTTCACCGTTGTCCGCTAAAAGATTTAAATAAATACTATTAGTTTTTGTAATAAACAACACATACTTTTTTTACGATGTAGGATGTTATCTAAAAAGTTAATATTCTTGGGCTATGACTCAAACGCTACATATAAGAATATAAAAATAACTACTCACCTTACGAAGGGGAGGTATCGCGTTAGTAACGGAGGGTTTTTTTTCTTTTAACAAAGTGAATTTAATATTCCTCATAAGGACTCACTCACAGTAGTAAGTAGAATTGAATATCTGTGTTACACCCCCTATATGGAATCCCCTTTTCCGCAAAGGGGGAGAGTTTTTTGTTATTCTCTCATGTTGAATAAATTGCATTTGAGAATATATTCTGGATAAACCATGTATAGGGCTTGTAGGGGGACATAGACATCTTGCCCGCGAAAAAAACATCGAACACAGAAGATAAATATTCAAAGGAATTTTGTAGGGGCGTATTGCCATACGCCTTCTTTTTATGGTTCTTCTCCAATTGGGTTGCTAATTATGGAATGGATTTTTGATAATGAAGGTAAAGTCTCGGTGTTATGAAATCGTAGGTTCTTATTCTAATCACTTAATTTTAATAGGAAGGGAAGTAAAAGAATGGAACACTTATTAAAGATTAATAGTTTAAAATTAAATACGATAGTTTTGTTCTCTATGTTTCTTATTACCCTTTCTTCAGTGAGTTTTTCTGATAGAACAGTTTATTTAAGTGATGTTCCAGAGTATATTGCTTCAATAACGCAAGGTTGGGGAGAAATAGGCTGGGATGTTTCTGCTCATGCAACTGGGCATTCTCCAATGCAACTGCAAATAGGTGATAAGAGTTATAAAAAGGGTATTGGACACCACGCTCCCGGAGAGATTGTAGTGGATTTGAATGGCAGGTATAAGTTCTTTGAATGTGAAGTGGGAATACAAAAGCAAGATGGCTCAAAATAATTCAGACAATTTATTCAGAATAAAAAAACAAATTGAAATTTATGCAAAAATTAATAATAGAGAACTAATTTTTAATTAATATTTCCTTAATCGGGCACTTGATATTTGATTTAGTACCCTTTCACAAAAGTCAGAGTCTTCAAGGTCAACAACATCGAAATTATTACGATTTATCTTTTCATGAAGATTATTACATGAAAAATTTACATCAGTAAATATAGTCCAAGATATGCCATTTGAAAGTACCGGGATATGACTAAATCTATTTCTTTTCGCTTCAAAAAATTCATTTGAATTAACACAATATCTTCTTAATTGACCTACTCCATCTTTATCTTTATCTTTATTATTTTTTGAATCATCAAGTTTCCCAATTTCACATTGTTCTATTGTTGCACAGTGCTCACATGTATTGCACTTACAGTTTTTCGTATTATATTCTGGACTAGAAACTGACTTACATTCAATCGCTAATGTTAAATTTCCTTCAGAATATACCTCAATGTCAAATTTTGTTTTTTTGTGTCTCGGTTTGCTCTTCTGACCTCTTGAGGATTAAAAATATTCCATCCCGCTATAAGTAAAATAGGTTCAATAAAGAGTACCTCTGTATCAATTTCTGAAAGATTCTCTACATTTCCATTTTCCTTAATATTTTGCCATAATATTTTCAATCTTTCTAAATTTATACACATACATTTTAAAACCTATTAATAATTATTACTTTAATAATCAACTTTTCTTTTTTAACCTTCTACTGTCTTTCTTTGTATTTTGTTTATGTAAATGCCTTTATTAGCGGAAAAATGGGTAAGTAATATCTTCTTTGATATCCCAAATATTCACAAAATCCCAATTTTCATAAGTCGCTTTTTTCTTCATCTCTGCAGTAGTTTTACCTATACCACCCGCAGAAATAGTTTTACCAGATATCTGTGTATCCCAATAACTATCCTGAACTTTACCACCATAGTCATAGTCATAGTTATACCCTATCAAACCACCTATAGTATTTTGAGTACTTAAATCGTCAGAAGTAACAGAACCAGCACTATAACATTCTTTTATTATACCTTTTATATTATACCCTATCAATCCCCCTATAATGGGCCCGATTCCACTGACATTGCTTTCACTATAACTTCTTGACACACTCCCTCTGGCTTTTACAATATCCTCAGAATCATCAGGTCCCTCAGTCCATTCATTTCTTCCCACTAAACCTCCAACTTTGCTAGTACCTCTAGCACTTCCATTGCTGTAGCATTTATCTATTTTGCCTCCATAATTTTCCCCTACTAACCCACCAACATTTTCGGATTGACCAACCACAGTAGTAGTGCTATAACTCTCAGATATTTCGGCTCCTATATTATTTTGCCCTACTAAACCGCCTACATAATTAACAAACGATTTGACTATTTCTATGCTAATAATATTATTTAGGCCCACTAGACCGCCTACATAACTAACCCCGTCAACAGACCCTGTACTAGAACTGTTTTTTATTTTGCTATGATTTTGCCCTGCTAAACCGCCTACAAAAAAATTACCTTTAATAATACAATTCTCTAATTTTAAATTCATTACTTCCCCATTTTCTTTAATATAACCAAATAACCCAATATCATTTTCCCTTGGACGATTAATATACAATTTATCTATTTTATGCCCATTGCCATCAAATTTACCTATAAAGGGATTTTTTTGTGTCCCGATTGGTTTGAAACCTGCCCCATTATTCCAGTTAATCGTGTCGCTTGCGTCAATGTCCTGTGTCAATTCGTATTCACCATACAATGGATATTCAGGGTCATTACCTATTTTCTGTAATTCATCAATATTGTTTATTTTTATCATTATATTAACCCTCCTAATACTTTAACTTTTACTATTAAGGAACAAGCAGATACCTTTTTTGAAAAACAAGGAAAATGTTTGAAATAGAATTTTTTTATCATAATTTAACACCTTTTTTTAATTGTTTTATTAAATCTTAATGATATTTTACTGTATCAATAGGATTTTATTTATTTACTAATTTAAACGAATTAAAATATTAAAATATTCAATTTTTTTAATTTAATTAATTTTTCCCCGATTTAAATATTATTCTCTTTCTAATAATCCATATATTCAATAACTCAAATGTTTTTAGCAAATTATTTTATATAATTAAACGATTTTTCTTAAGAAAAGTTGCCAATTTTGTAAGAGATTATTTATGATGGAGAAAGAATTCATTGTTATGGAAACCGTAGGTCTTCTTCTAATCACTTAATTTTAATAGGAAGGGAAGTAAAAGAATGGAACACTTATTAAAGATTAATAGTTTAAAATTAAATACGATAGTTTTGTTCTCTATGTTTCTTATTACCCTTTCTTCAGTGAGTTTTTCTGATAGAACAGTTTATTTAAGTGATGTTCCAGAGTATATTGCTTCAATAACGCAAGGTTGGGGAGAAATAGGCTGGGATGTTTCTGCTCATGCAACTGGGCATTCTCCAATGCAACTGCAAATAGGTGATAAGAGTTATAAAAAGGGTATTGGACACCACGCTCCCGGAGAGATTGTAGTGGATTTGAATGGCAGGTATAAGTTTTTTGAATGTGAAGTGGGAATACAAAAGCAAGACGGCTCAAACAAAGGCAGTGTGGTTTTTCAAGTAATTGTAGATGGTGAAATTAAATTTGATAGCGGGATAAGGAAAGAGTTGGATTCATCTTTACCTGTTAAGGTTGATATAAATGGTGCATACGGACTACGGCTTGTAGTTAACGATGGAGGTGATGGTATTACTTGTGACTGTGCCAACTGGGCAGATGCGAGGTTGGTTGAGATGGATGTTGTTAATGAAAAGCAGAGTGGGTTAGACAAATTGGATATAGCACCGTTTGCTGATGTTATTACCAGCAATCCGAAGCGATATGATGGTGCACATTGCTCAAGGGTCGAGGAGTTTCCAGCAGAGGATATATTCTTAGAAACAGTTTTATCACCTGATGAAGAGGGAATATATAAAGTCCCAAATTATGATGAATTGAATTGTATAGGTTTAC
>DAOOVZ010000142.1:0-7544 GCA_035370665.1 Candidatus Hydrogenedens sp. | reverse complement strand
GCAATTGCAAGCCGCAAATCACATACACTCTCCTCATCGAGACAGCCTGAAACTCGAACAAGGATTACCTGTCCACAATTAAGTTTTTCAATTTCCATAGCCTTAACTCCTATTGTTAAGATAAGTTGTTGTTTATATTTTTTAATGGAAATAATTCCTCCATAAAATCTTTCATTTCTTTTTGAGTGTCGTCATTCTTAAAGAAATTGTCCCATAATGATTCATTCCAGATTTCAAGATACGCACCACAGCCTGCAATAACTGCATTATCCATTATCTCTGCCCAATTACGGAAAGGGGCAGATAAAGTTATCCGAAATTGTGCATCAGGTCTAATCTGAACAGAACCCCCAATAAAACGGCGACGAAGTAATTGTGCTTTAGGATTAAGAATAGGAAGAACCTCTATTTTATCTGTAACCTCCTTCCATATCTGAGAAGGGAATAATAGTAGATTATTCTCAAGCCCACGCGTCAAGTACCAAACAGTATGATTATTATCTATCATAATGGATTTTAAAGTTGCAGGCATTAATATCCTGTTTTTGCTATCCAATGTGACATGATATTCTGACTCATAAATTATCACTGTTTTACTCCACTAAATTACTCTTTGTTTACTATTATATTACTACATAATAGCACTAAAAATCCACTTTGTCAAGTCAGATATGTTAATTTTATTAAATAAAAAATTTTTATTATAAGTTCCAAATAAATTAATATCAGTCAAAAAATAAATTTATAAAAGTCCCAATAGTCCCTCATTTTTATAATTTACGATGCTTACACATTAAAGAATCAGAAAATTGTTATTGTTTTTAAAAAACTATTTTAGAATTACAAAAGATAAGTTTGATACGACAAGAAGTATATTTTGCAAAATAAAAGTTTGGAAAATTAATTTTCTGAATAGATAGGATGAATAGCAATAAATATACTTTTAGTGGCTGGTAATATATTTTTTCATTTTAAAAAGAATTTAATTATTTTACTTTTTTTAATTTTTATATGGTATAATATATTATAGAAATAAAGTAATAAAGGTAGGAGATAAAGGCATGGGAAAAGATTTAACTCTTGCATTGGCAGTATTAGTGAGTTGGGCAAACTCTGTTATTGGATTGCCAATATACATTGTTGAACTTGTTATAGACACAGTTCTATTACCATTTTACTTTTTATATGCACTATTCTTTACCTACTGATACTACCTATTATTGATACTATCAGTTAAATGTAAAATAGATAATTTTGAATTTCTTTTACTGTAATATTTTAGAAAGTAGAGTAAACTTGCAATATATGTAAGTTATTTTATTAAAAAAATTTCTTTAGATAAGCAATTTAAAAATTACTTTATATCATTTTGGAAATTTAAGTATAATGCTGGATTAATTTGATAATCTGCTATTTTTCTGTAGAGGGTGCTTTTCCCAATGCCAAGTAGTTCTGCCGCTGAAACCACATTACCTTGAGTTTTTTGTAGTGCCTGGATTATATGTGATTTTTCAAGTTCTTCGAGGGTAGGGAATTTTTCAGTTGTATAAACATTTACTTCCGAAACTAAATCCTGGGGTTGTATTTCATCACCTTTTGCTATAACTGAAGCACGTTCAATCAGATTTCGGAGTTCACGGACATTACCGGGCCAGGGTTGGCTCTCGAGCCATTTCAACGCTTGAGTTGAAAAACGAGTAGCACGAACAGGGAATCTCTTTTTAGCCTGTTGTAAAAAATAATCTGCGAGTAAAGGAATGTCATCTTTTCGTTCTCGGAGGGGTGGTATAGGAATTACAAAGGCATTTAGGCGATGGAATAAATCTCTTCTAAATCGTCCTGCATTTACCTCTGAAGGTAGTTCCTTATTGGTTGCTGATAGAACACGAACATTCACACGAATATCTGAATTTCCGCCTACCCTCCTAAAAGTCCCAGTTTCAATAGCACGTAGCAATCTTGCCTGATGTGACAGGCTCAAGTCACCTACCTCATCAAGGAACAATGTTCCGCTATCTGCTTCTTCCATGAGTCCAATTTTTGTAGCATGTGCTCCTGTAAAGGCTCCTTTTTCGTGACCAAAAAGTTCGCTTTCAAATAGTTCCTCAGGTATTGCGGCACAGTTTACTACAACAAGTGACTTTTGTGCTCGATAGGAAAGATTATGAATAAGCCTCGCAACGAGTTCTTTCCCTGTTCCTGTTTCACCAAGAATTAAAACACATAAATCTGAATGTGCACAATCTCTTGCAAGGGCTCTAACCTTTTGAATGGCTTTGCTATTACCTATGAGAGGGTCGAAACTTAATCCGCCTGCAATTAGCCTTTGATTTTCCCATTCCAATTGCTGCATTCGTTCTGCGGCTCGGAGATAAGGTGCTAATGTATGTGCCATGGCTAACAGGTATTCTAAATCTGACTCCTCATAAAAACGATGTGGAGTTTCTGCCATCATTACAAACACGCCTACTACTTCTTTTCCCAATACCACTGGTGCAATAACTGTATTCCGAATTGTTGTCTCTCCATTTCGGTAAAACCTTTCTGGATAAAGAACTCCACGAGGCGTCTCACGAATCTGTGGTAACATTTGAAATAATGTTTGTGAATTTAACACAGATTGAGTCACATTTTTTGGATAAACTAAATATTGTATTGGGTCTTGAACAAACTGAACCAAGCAGAAAAAATCAGGATTAAATCGTTCTTGGATTACTTTTAAGACATGGTTAATAATATCTTCTACATGGAGCAATTGGCTTAATGTGCGGGCAAGAGAAAAAAGCCCTGCAAGTTCTTCAGCAGTCCGTGGATTACCTGATTCAAACAGATTTTGTGGCGAACCCTCTACAAATACTGGAGCACCTATTTTAATAGGTCTAGTTGCACGAAGTTTTTTAGTCTCGTCTCCATTCTCATTACCCTTTTGAATAATTGTCCCTACTGAAAAGACTATACTTCCAACACCAATATCATCTCCCGGTTGTAGAACCTTTTCCTTTACAGGATGTCCATTAACAAATGTTGAATTACTGCTTCCAAGGTCCTGAATTACTAATCCATCATCAGAAAGAAATATCTGACAATGATGTCGTGATATTAATGGGTCATCAATAACAATTGAACAAGTTGGGTCCCTGCCCATGGTTAATTGACTATCATCAGGCACAATCCAGGCATTTCCTCTCATAAAACCAGAACGAGCAGTAATAATAAATCTTGATTTTTGTTTATTGTGACTGAATGACATTTGCAAATGGCCTCTTGTTCAACTAGTATAGCATACAACAATAGAATTTTAATTTCAATTTCAAATGTTCCCAATTTGGGAAAAAATTTATTCCCAAATTGGGAAAATGATGGTTGATTTCCAGAATTTAGAAATGCAAAATTATATAAAATATATTATTATACAATAAGTTATGACAATATATAAGATATGGCATAAATATTGCTCTATTATAATTAACAACAATTGAATAAAAAAAAGAAAGCGGGATACTCCTGTGGAAGGAGTGGCGTTCATAATATAATTTGGCGAGCCCACTGGAACAAGTAAAATTTAACAAAGGCTGCGGCTTGCTCACCAGTGGGCTCAAATCAATGAGTTGTTTTTGGCTTCATATACAAACCATCCCTCCCTTACTTTAACATACCGCTTCCAAAACAAACCAAATCTCATCTCTTCCCTTTACAAACTTACACTTTCGCTCCCCAAAGAGAGGGTAGTGCAGAGGGTGTAAAATACCCTCGCCGCCGGTTCAATAGAATCGGCGGCTTTTTTTTTACAAAATTGTCTGCATATCCTTTCATTCAAAATTGCCTTTATTATCATGCAAATAATCTAAAAAAGCCTTTGTAAGATAAATTTACAATGCTGGCATTTTTATTTATGTAAAGATTTACGAAGTATTTCGCAAATCTTCACACATTTCAATTATAATTTACTAATTCAGATATCTTTTTATAAATATAAGAATTAATAGAAAGGTTTTTTATGTCTATCGAGCCTCATGGCGGAAAATTGACAAATAGATTTGTCAATTTTGAAGAAAAAATGACTAAAATGGAGCAAGCAAAAAAGTTAAAATCTGTTAAATTAGATGACTATTTATCCTTTGATTTAGATTGTATTGCAAAAGGGATTTTTAGCCCACTGGAAGGTTTTATGTGTGAAGAGGAAACTCTTTCTTCTCTGGAAACAATGCACATTCGGAAATCTCTTCCCTGGACTATTCCCATTTTATTAGATATTTCTTCTGAAAAAGCAGAAAAGATAGAGATAGGTGAAACAGTAGCCTTATATAATTCAGAAAATCAGTTGGCAGGCACGATTGCTGTAAAGGAAAAATTTAAACTGGACAAAAAATACCTTGCAGAAAAGGTATATGGCACAAATGATGAACAACATCCCGGTGTAAAAAGGACAAATGGTTTGGCAGATGTATTCATTTCTGGACCCGTAGAAGTTTTTGAGAAAAAGGTAATTGAATTTGAGGAATATAATCTACCTCCGAAACAAACGCGTAATTTTTTTGAGCAATCAGGATGGAAGCGGATTGTTGCCTTTCAAACGCGAAACCCTATTCATAGAGCCCATGAATATCTTACAAAATGTGCATTAGAAATTTGTGATGGGCTGCTTATTCATCCACTCATGGGCACAACCAAAAGTGATGATATTCCGGGCAATGTTCGGATGGAATGTTATAAGGCTTTAATTGATAATTATTATCCTCAAAGTCATGTATTATTAAGCATTATGCCTGTAAACATGAGATATGCAGGGCCTAAAGAAGCAATTATGCACGCAATTGTTCGGAAGAATTATGGTTGCACACATTTCATTGTTGGTCGTGACCATGCTGGGGTAGGGAATTATTACGGAACTTATGACGCACAAAAGATATTCGATAATTTTAACCCTGATGAACTCAAGATTATACCATTGTTTTTTGACCATACCTTTTATTGCCGCAGATGTGGTAATATGGCTTCGATAAAGACATGTCCCCATGATAAAAGTCAACATATTGTATTAAGTGGAACAAAAGTTCGAGAAATGTTAAAAAAAGGAGAAGCCCTACCAGAGGAATTTACTCGTGCTGAGGTTTCGTCTATCTTAATGAAGTGGGCACAGAGCACATAATTAGAACTTATTTTTTGCCAGATAACTGGGAGGTATTTCATGAAAATAGGTATTAATTTACTTGCTTCAAGTGAATATGAGCCTGATGACCTTTTCTGCAGATTTATTTATAAATGTCTTTCTCATGCCATACAGTTACAAGAAACGACAGAATTCTTTGTTTTTTTTAATGAAGGCATAGAATACAACAAGTGGGCAGGATGGCCTGTAATTACAAATATGAAAAAACATGAGCGTTTTTTTTCTTCCTTTTCACCTCGAGGCTCAATATTAGACCCATTAATAAAAAAGTTTAAGATTGAGGCTGTTATTACTCCATTAGAGACGGCTCATTTTATTACATGTGTTCCCTGCATTCCCTTAATCGTTCATATAGAACATTGGTATCGGGGTGTATTAAAAGAGAATTTTTTCAGCAAGCGTGAATCGAAGATGATTTTTCAAGAAAGTCCTCTATGGTTTACTGCGTCGGAATATGCAAGACGAAGTTGCATGGAGATGTGGAAAGTGCCTCTAAATAAGATAATCACATTACTTGCAGGCGTAGACCCTATTCTTTCAAAACCTGCACACACTTTAATTGCACCTCCTTATTTAATTTCTGTTGTTGATGATGCTACATTCTATCACTTACCTAAAATGCTGGAAGTGATGCAACATTTTTGTAGAGAGCAACCGCATACAATTGTGCTTCTTGGAAAACATCATTCAAAAGAACCTGAGGTCTGGGGTGAAAATATTTTTCGAGTGGAAGAATGTCCAGACCAAACTTTAGCAGGTCTATTTCAGAATGCCACGGCATTTATCTATCCTGCGATTTATGATGGCAGTGCACTGAGACCCATCGAAGCAATGCAAGCAGGAACATGTGTAATCACACCCCCAGGACCTGCTATTGAAGAAAGGTGTGGTGAATTGCCTTTTTATTACAATATCGAAAGTTCATCTTCACTTAACGCTGTGCTACACAGGGTTATTAATCTCCCTCAACCAGAGCGAGAAGAACGGATACGACTGGGTAGATTAAGAGTCGTAGAGCATACCTGGGAACAAACCACATGGAAACTTATTACCGCACTAAAACGAATTTGATGGCTATTTCACTTTATGCATTTGCAAAATGAAAAATATTAATTTATGATAAATAAATTAAAAACCAAACAATAAGGGGTTAAGCCATGAGTTTTGTAATTGGTATTGATGTAGGAACAAGTGGAACAAAAATAGTTGCCCTTAATGAAGATGGGAAAGTTGTCGCGGCTGTCACAAAAAATTATGACCTGAATAGTCCAAAACCGGGTTGGGCAGAACAGAATCCTCTTGATTGGAAAAGGGCTGTGTTTGAGGGGCTTTCTGAAATTTGCAAAAAGATAAATGGAAGGGAAGTCCGTTCTATCGGCTTAACAGGACAGATGCACGGCTCTGTGTTTTTGGATGCGGAAGGGGAAGTTTTGTATCCGGCTATTCTGTGGTGCGACCAGAGAACTGCAAAACAGTGTGAAAAGATAAGTGAAATTGTAGGTGAGGAAAAACTTATACAGATGGTATCTAATCCTGCTTTAACAGGATTTACAGCACCCAAGATTCTCTGGCTTCGAGATGAAGAACCTGAGGTTTACAAAAAAGTGAAGCGTGTGCTTTTGCCAAAAGATTATATCCGTTATGAGTTAACAGGCGAGTTTGCCACAGATGTTGCCGATGCGTCAGGAACATTACTTTTTGATGTAAAAAATCGCTGTTGGCATAGGGAACTGTTAAACCTACTTGAGATTCCGATAGATTGGTTGCCTAAGGCTTATGAGGGACCAGAAATAACAGGGAAAATAAAACCATCTATTGCAGAGCAATTACATTTATCTACTGACACAGTAGTTGTTGCTGGTGGTGGAGACCAGGCAGCAGGAGGAATAGGTTGCGGGGTTGTCCATTCAGGGATTATTTCTGCCTCACTTGGAACCAGTGGTGTAGTATTTGCTTTTTCCGAACATGTGCATACCGACCCTAAAGGAAGAGTTCATACTTTTTGTCATTCTGCTCCCGGTGCATGGCATGTTATGGGTGTTATGTTGAGTGCAGGTGGCTCTTTACAATGGTTCAGAAATAAACTTTGTCAGGAAGAAATTGCCAAATCGAAAGAAACAGGTGTTGACCCTTATGAATATATTACAGAAGCAGCAGGAAAAATTCCGCCAGGTTCAAATGGACTTATCTTTCTGCCTTATCTGACAGGTGAACGCACTCCACATAAAGACCCTTATGCGAGAAGTGCTTTCATAGGATTATCGCTTATGCACGGGAAAGCGGAAATGGCACGGGCTGTATTAGAAGGGGTTGCCTTTGGGATGCGAGATAGTATTGAAATCATGAAAGACATGGGAATCCCAATCAAGGAGGT
>DAOOVZ010000141.1:0-7632 GCA_035370665.1 Candidatus Hydrogenedens sp. | reverse complement strand
AGCAGTAGCCATTGGAGGTATAGATGTATCCGTTCTCATAGGACAAAGAGTAGCAATACATTCAGCCGGAGGCGATGTCTATGGTGTAATTGGTAGAAAGCCTATCCACCTTACACCTGAAAAGGAGCGAGAAAAGACACCAGAACTTCATGAACTATGGATTGATATTGGTGCTAGCAATAAAAAAGAGGCAGAGAAACAAGTATCTATAGCCGACCCTATCACTTTAGATGTCTCTATCCGCGAACTTGCAAACAACCTGCTTACTGCACGCGGATTGGACGACAGAATCGGTGCTTTTGTATGCCTTGAAGCCATACGAAATTTATCTAAACAAAAATTAAAGGTTGCAGTTTTCTGTGTTACAACTGTGCAGGAAGAGATTGGACTGCGTGGTGCTATAACCAGTGCTTATGCTTGTGAACCTCATACTGCGATTGCGGTTGATGTTGGCTGGGCAACTGACCATCCGGGTATTGATAAAACGAAATATGCAGAAATCAAATTAGGCAAAGGTCCTATTCTGGATAAAGGTCCAAATATTAATCCCGTAGTTTTTGAAGGTGTAAAAAGAATTGCTGATACACATAAAATACCTTACCAAGTCATGCCTGCCCCAAGAGGCACTGGCACTGATGCCAATGCCATTCAGTTAAGCCGTAAAGGTGTAGCCACAGGTCTTATCAGTATTCCCAACCGCTATATGCACACACCTGTCGAAATCGTTTCGCTCTCTGATGTAGAAAATGCCATCAACCTGATAAAAAATTGGATACTCTCATTACATTCATCTATATCATTCATAACATAAAATTGGTGTAAAAAACCACTATATTTCAAAGGTTTTGCTAAACACTTTTAGTCTTTGTGAAAAAAACATTGCTAACTTTAGTAAGGTTATTTTGTCCTGTTTAGTTAATAAATTCAAACTTCGTAATAACAATTTCAGATTCCATGCCATCAGAGGGAGGGACACCATTAAATAGCCATAGATTAATTCTTGCATTTTCATTGCCTGGAACAGGAATATTTTCTCCCGTGTAATTCCACGATTCAATTATATAACTATCATCCGGAGGAATAGAATCGTTGCCATAAAGGCTCTGAAAAAATATTCTATCAGTTTCCCAACTAAAACTGTGTGTTGAATATTCAACATTAGGTTGAATATTGAACCTATAAATATTTCCAGGCCGGTCCCATGGCTGAGTTACATATTGTGCATTTTGGTTTGTCGGCTGACTCCACCGTGACAATTCAATATCAATCTCACGATGATAATATTCAGGTGCATCATCCCATGTGAAAAATCCAGCAACTACATTCTCATTTAAATCCTCAGCCTTAGTTGCTATATAAAAGATATATTTCCCATATCCGAAATTATTCTCACAAATCACCTCTGCACAATACCATGTTCCGTCTATCTCTGTAATTCGCAAATGTAATTGCCCTTGCGAATCCACCCAAACATTTTTAACACTGTCAGAAAAGTAATTTGGTCCAGGACCTACAGTGGTTTCACTGGACTTAACTATCCATTTATATCCCGAAAAAGACAAAACTCTTGGTTTTGTGATTATTGGACCAAAAGGTATAGTTATTATATCTGTGGGTTCTGTGTCCGTTTGTTCAGGTTCTGTGGGTTCTGTGTTAGGTTGTTCTGGCTTTGGATAACAACTAAAAATACAGATAAGAAAAATTATAATCCAAATTGTTTTAAGAAAATGCCATAAATTATTCATTTTAATATTTCCTTATATATTGTAGCCCATTAGAAATAAAAAGTCAAGTTTTTATGAAAAGTTGTTTATATAAAATAGGAATTTTTAAAATAATTTTTTTGTTCATTAATTAAAAATAATATTAACAAAGGAGTAAATATTGTGAGTTATTTGTTAAATGGGAAAGTTGCAATAGTTACAGGTTCATCAGGAGGAATTGGTCGAGAAATAGCAAAACTTCTTGCTGGGGAAAAAGCAATAGTAGTCTTATCTGCCCGTTCCAAAGACAAGATTGAAGCCTTATCTAAAGAATTGCCAGGGTCTATTGCTATAACAACTGACCTTAGAAATGGAAAAGATAGACAAAATTTAATAGAAAAAACTGTCAAAGAATTTAAGCGAATAGACATATTGGTAAACAACGCAGGACAAGGTATGTATAGCCGTTTTGAGGATACTAATATTGAAGAGTATAGAAAGATTATGGAATTAAATGTTTTTGCTGTAATGGACTTAATGCAAAAAGTTATTCCAATAATGCGTGCCAATGGTGGCGGTAGAATATTAAATATAAGTTCTCTATTAGCAAAAATATATATGCCTAATTTTTCTGCTTATGCTTCGACTAAATCTGCTTTGAATACAATTTCATTAACTGCAAGAGAAGAATTGAAAGCAGATAATATAGTAGTAAGTGTAATGCACCCGAAACTTACATCTACAAATTTTGGTGCAAATTCAGTAGGAGGCGATAGATTGAATATAGAATCTTTGTCTCAAGATAATAACTTATTAAGTGATACTCCTCAACAGGTGGCTATAAAAACAATTGAACTTATTAAAAGTGGTGAAGCCGAGTATTCAATGTAAAAAATAAAATTTCTATCCGATTCAGATGTTATTTTAAAATGCATGTATTCATAAAAAAATTAGGGAGAGGTCTGTATTATTAAACATTTTTTATATGTTATCATTTTCTTTTGTTTAGGGTAGGGATTAATTGCTATTGGAAAAGATTTTGAGCAAAATAAGAAATCTTCAAATCTTTATCTTCAAAATATATCTATTGCTCTGTTAAACTTATCTTTTATAATTCAAAGTGCCACTGCTATTCTTAAAAACGGCTATTTTAGATAAATATGTTATTTAGAAAACTCGTTTCATACTTTTATAGTCTGATATGATAGTAAATTTACTTCTTACTTATATAAGAACAAATAAATTTATGGAGGTAATATTATTATGAAACGAAAAAAACAAAGGAACGAAACTGTTAATCGAAGGGAGTTTTTGAAGAGGACAGGGATGTTCTCATTAACAACTGTAGCATTTCCCTATATTATTCCGGGAAAGGCGTTGGGATTAGATGGTTCTGTCCCGCCCAGTGAGCGTATTACAGTCGGCTGTATTGGCATGGGTGGCATGGGCACATCTAATATGGACGGTTTTTTAAGTCAGCCATCTGCTCAGGTGGTAGCCGTCTGTGATGTAGATGAACATCATCTTGAAGATGCAAAGAAGAAAGTAAATGAGCGGTATGGAAATCAAGATTGTATCGGTTATAAAGATTTTCGAGAGGTAATTGCCCGTGAAGATATTGATGCTGTGTCGTTGGCATTGCCTGACCAGTGGCATGCTATTCCTGCAATTATGGCGGCAAAGGCAGGTAAAGATATATATGGAGAGAAACCGTTAGCAGGTTCTATTCGTGAAGGCAGGGCAATTATAGAGGCGGTAGAACAATACGGTCGTATCTGGCAGACAGGTAGTTGGCAGCGCTCACAGGAACATTTCCGTCAGGCTTGCGAATTGGTTAGGAATGGCTATATTGGTGAGGTAAAAAAAGTTGTGGTGGGACTTCCTGATAAAAACTCTATACAACAGAGGGATACCAAGCCATCAGAACCCCCATCATGGTTCGATTATGAAATGTGGTTAGGTCCTGCTCCGTATGCACCGTATTGTGAAGCACGCTGTCATTGGAACTTTCGCTGGATTAGTGATTATGCTGGTGGTCAGTTAACAGATTGGGCTGGACATCATTGCGATATTGCACAGTGGGGAATGGGCACAGAATTGACAGGTCCCGTGGAGATTATTCCGCATAGTGGTAATTGGCCCAAGGCGGAGGATGGATTGTTTGATACGATTGAGGATTACGAGTTTCTATGCAAATTCAAGGAAGGCTTCGACATGTTAGTTAGTGCCCGTGAGAAAGGCGGCGTCTTTTTTGAAGGTTCAGAAGGCTGGATACATGTAGACCGCAATGTTTTTGACGCATATCCGCGCTCTCTTGTTCAGACAGAAATAAAACCTTATGAATTGCACCTATATCGCAGTTCAAACCATATAGGCAATTTTTTAGAATGTATTCGCACACGCAAGAAAACCATTACTCCACCAGAAGTATCTCATCATTCTATTATGATTGGTCATTTAGGACTGATTGCCCTTAAATTGGGTAGACCACTAAAATTTGACCCAGAAGCAGAGGTGTTTATTAATGATACTGAAGCCAATCGAATGTTATGTCGCACAATGAGAGAACCCTGGCACTTATAATCACTAAAAAATAAATTTTTATGGAGGATATATATATGAAATATTGGTATAAAAAAATTGCGATTTGCATAGTGTTGCTGGGATTTTTGGGAATATTTGTCTCAAACGCAGTTATGGCAGAACCCAGCCTGAAAGCACTTCTCATTACGGGTCAGAACAATCATCGTTGGGATATTAGTTTCCCAATCTTAAAAGAAGCCCTTGAAAAGACAGGACTTTTTCAGGTAGATGTTCTTCAAACTCCTCCACAAGGTGGAGATTTTTCTACATTCAATCCTGAATTTCAGAAATATCAAGTTGTTGTTTTGGATTACAATGGCGACTCATGGCCCGAACCTGTTCAGCAAGCCTTTGCTTCTTATGTGGAGAATGGTGGTGGTGGTGTTGTCTATCATGCTGCAAATAATGCCTTTCCTGAATGGAAAGAATTCAATAAGATTATTGGTCTTGGTGGTTGGGGCAATCGTGATGAGCGTTGGGGACCTTATATCCGTTGGCGTGATGGTAAGGTTGTGCAAGATAACAAGCCGGGACCTACGGGTGCACACGGACCGCAACATCCCTTTCAGGTTGTTATTCGCGACCGCAACCATCCAATTACCCGTGGGCTTCCTCCTGTATGGCTACATGCAAAGGATGAACTATATAGTCAATTGCGGGGACCAGCAGAAAATCTTACAGTGCTTGCCACTGCTTATGCCGACCCTGCACAAAAAGGGACTGGTGAACATGAACCTATTCTGTTTACAGTCCAATATGGCAAGGGGAGAATATTCCAGACGGCATTAGGCCATCCGCAGGAGGATGTTCCTGTGGCTCTGCAATGTGCAGGATTTATTACAACACTTCAGCGCGGTGCAGAATGGTGTGCCACAGGAAAAGTAACACAGGCAGTCCCAGAAGATTTTCCCAGCCCTTATGAAACCCGCCTCTGGGAGGAATATCGGCATATACCCCTTTCAGAATTGTTTGAACGAATTAAAGGATTCCATGCTTTGGATAGCCGTGCAACAATAACGCAAATCAATGAGTATCTGCGTGTGATGACCTCTGATAACAGACCCTTAAAAAATTGCGAAAAAGAGATGATTAAATTTTTACTTTCTGATGCAACAACTGATGCGAAATCATATATCTGCTCAAAGTTAGGGGAAATAGGCTCAGAAGCGTCTGTACCTACCCTGGCTGATTTATTGAACAAACCCGAACTATTCGATTCTGCCCGATATGCACTTGAAAAAATTCCAGGAGAACAGTCCATTCGTGCTTTACGCAATGCTTTGCAGACAACAGAGGGAAAAGCACGGATTGGAATTTTAACCTCTCTCGGTATGAGAAAGGATTTAAAATCCATACCAACAATTGCCATGTTTTTGAAAGATAGCGACCCCGACACCGTAGTTGCCGCAGGAGCCGCTCTGGATAGAATGGGTAAGGAAAGTGCCCTTTCTGCACTCTGGACAGCACGAACACAAGCCATCGAGCCTGCTCGCTTAAAATTAACTGAATATACTCTTTCCTGCGCCAATCAAATTTTAAAGGAGAAAAAATCCTCAGATGCTTTAGATGTTATCCGTAGTTTGTCCACAGACAATACATTGCCTTCTTCGCTACGAATAGCCTCCATTCGCAGTTTAGCCCGATTTTCAGATGAAGAAGGTGCAAAAGCACTGGTAAAGGCGTTTAATGACCCTGACCCTAACTTTGTCAATCTGGCAATTGCCGCCTGTCCCCTAATTAAAGATAAGAAAGTTCTTCTGGATGTAATATGCAAAGAGATAGTGTTCCTGCCAGCAGAATATCAGGTGCAATTTATTGATTTATTTGCATCACAAAATAAGAAAGAAATTCTACCATATATCGTGGAAAATGTAAGCAACGAAAATGTATCTATTCGTGAAGCGAGTATACGAGCATTAGGCGTTCTGGGTGGTAAGTCAGAGGTTCAGATGCTTGTCCAGAAAGCACTTTGCGAAGGGACAGAGGCAGAATTAGCAAAGACAAGTCTGTCAACTATGCCCGGCGAGGAAGTAGGACAAGAAATGCTGGATATTTTGAAAAAGCCTGATGTAGAACCTACCATAAAAAAATTGCTTTTACCATTGATTGCAGATAGAAGAGTTCCAGGTAGTGAACCTGTTATTCTTCAATCCGCAGGTGATACAGACCTAGAATGCAGAATAGCCGCTATTAAGAGTCTGATTGAACAGCCAAAGGCAGAGATATTTGATACTGTATTACAACTGCTGCCCAAGGCAGGTTCAGATGAAGAGAGTAAACTGTTTGAAGAACTTATACTGAAAATAGTGTTACTTAATCCCGAAGAGACTGAAAAACGATTGGGAAGCCTATCCGCAATGCTGGACACAAAACCTGCTCTGCCAGTGCAAACCGTTCTACTTCGTGTTCTTGCCCGCTCGGGAAATCCTATAGGCTTAGAGAAAATCAAATCACTTATTATTGCAAACACAGAACCTGAAATTCTGAATGCTGTTCTGGAAGCGTTGAATGAATGGCATGATGATACTCCTGTTCCGTTCCTTCTCGATTTTGCCCGTGCAAATCCACAACTACCTCAACGCGATAAATTGTTGGAAACGACAATCAATTTAGCACAAAAGACAAAACTTTCTGATGATGAAGCAATCCGACAGATGGCTGCTATTCTGGAACTCAATCCTTCCGAGTCTGTAAAGAAAATGGCGATAGAGAAAATTGCGGCAAGGAAAGCGGATAGTTCCTTGCCTTTGCTTCTGACTTATCTCCGTGAATCTGAAGACTCCATAAAAGAGGTTTTAATCCGCTGCCTATCTAATTGGCAAAATGCAGCACCTCTGGATGCTATGTTAGAACTGGCTAAAACTACAAACAATGACGCTATCCGTCGTCAGGCACTTGCCGGGGCTATTCAATTGTCAGAGAACAGTGTAGACCTTTCCCCTGAAAAAAGAGCAAAATTATTTGATGATGCTATAAATCTGGCAACCACTCCTGAGGTGCTGAAAGGTGTGATTGGTGCTTTGCAGAACATTTCCTATCCAGAGGCATTAGCCGCAGTGGTGAAATTCCTTGATAATGAACAAGTCAAGGGTGAAGCAGAAGTAGCAACCGTCAAATTGTCAAAAATGTTACTTGGAATTGCACCTGATATAGTTGTTCCTGCTCTCCAAAAGGTTATTGCTCAAAGTCAGATGGACATCATAAAACAGGAAGCACAGCAGACATTAGAAGTCTTACCTAAATTTGAGGATTTTATAACAGCCTGGATGGTTTCGGGTCCGTATGTAAATGAAGAAATTAATACAAATATGTTGTATGAATTTTCTTTTCCACCAGAAAAGCCTGA
>DAOOVZ010000140.1:4856-7772 GCA_035370665.1 Candidatus Hydrogenedens sp. | reverse complement strand
CCCACTACACTTGAAAATATGAAGGCATACTACAAAAAATAATTTTTTATTAATATTTTGTAAAGATATTATAAACATATCTTTAATAATTCCACGAGATTTGGTGGTTTGAAAATTTTGAGATTGAAAAATAATTAGTGTAAGGAGTTTTGTTAAATGCGTGGAATTGTAGGTTATATTTATTCTAAAAATGCATTAGAAGTAATCCTTTCGGGTTTATATCGCTTAGAGTATCATGGCTATGACTTGCGGATATTGCAGTTGTAAATGAGAAAGATATAGAACTTGTCAAAAGCGTGGGTGAACTTAAAATCCTCGGCTCAAAATTTGAACAATTCTTGAATCATTTATAGAAAGTATAAATCAGTTAGAAGTTTCCATATTGGTAGTAAATTGCACTTTAAGTATAAAGGATATGGATGCTATACTATAACAAATTTTATTTATCCTTCTGATTTATTCACAAAAAGAATAAGTCTAAAACTATAAATACAGTAAGAGTAATAATCTATACATAATAATTTAACAATAGGTAGATAATATATGCCATTAGTTCCGATGAGACAAATCCTTGACGAAGCAGCCAAAGGTAGTTATGGTGTTGGGGCGTTTAATGTAAACAATATGGAGCAGATACAAGCAATTATGCAGGCTGCAAACGATACAAACAGTCCTGTAATTATACAGGCAAGTCGAGGCGCCTTGAAATATAGTAAAATGATTTATCTAAAGAAATTGATGGAAGCAGCAGTAGAAGAATATCCTCATATTCCAGTCGCATTACATTTAGAGCACGGAAACAGTGTAGAGACCTGTGTGCAAGCAATTGCACTCGGTTTTACATCTGTTATGATTGATGGCTCGTTAAAAGAAGATGGAAGGACAAAGAATACTTATGAGGAAAATCTTGAAATAACAAAGAAAGTTGTAGAATTAGCACACCCATTAGGGATAACCGTAGAAGCAGAATTAGGTTGCTATGGTGGGATTGAAGATAGTCGTGGTGCAGGATTATGTGGGAAAGAATTTGATATTTTTATAACTGAAGCAGAAGAGGCAGAAAATTTTGTGAAAGAAACGAATGTAGATGCACTTGCAGTACCCATTAGAACATACCATAGTGCATATAAGTCCACGCGTAAAGACCCTAAAACAGGTAAAGTATTACCACCTAAACCTGCAATGAGAAATATTATTGAAATCCACGAGAAAATGCCAAATTGCCACATGGTAATGCACGGTTCAAGTTCTGTCCCTCAGGAGTTAGTAGACATCATTAACGAATATGGTGGAAAAATGCCAGGAATAATAGGAATCCCCATTGAACAGATTCAAGAAGGTATTAAATATGGTGTTCGGAAAATCAATGTTGATACAGACAGCCGACTTGCAATGACAGGAGCAATCCGAAAAGTATTACGGGAAACCCCAGAAAAATTTGACCCAAGAGATTACTTAAAACCAGCCAGAGAAGCCGCTTATCAAGTTTATGTGAAAAGAATGAAAGCATTTGGACAAGCCGGTCATGCTTGCAATTATAAGCCTGTTACTCTTGAATACATGAAATCATTTTATAAATAGTAACTTTTGTATTAATAACCTCACTAAATATCGTAGAAATATCTAATATAATTCTACAAAATATGATAGTTTGTTAATTCCTAAAATTTAAAGATGATGAAGGAAAGGAGTTTTTAAAATGTGTGGAATTGTCGGTTACATTGGTCCTAAAAATGCAGTAGAAGTGATTCTTTCAGGTTTACATCGCTTAGAGTATCGTGGCTATGACTCTGCAGGTATTGCGGTTGTAAATGAAAAAGGTATGGAACATATCAAAAGTGTGGGTAAACTTAAAATCCTTGATGCAAAATTAGAACAGCATCCCATTAAAGGTTGTTTGGGCATAGGACATACACGCTGGGCTACACATGGTGAGCCATCGGAAGTAAATTCACACCCGCACTTTGATATGAATATGGAAATTGCTGTCGTTCATAATGGAATTATTGAAAATTTTCATGAACTTAGAGAGCAACTGAAATCCGAAGGCGTGAAATTTAGAAGCCAGACAGATACAGAAACGATTGTTCATTTAATTAGAAAATACTACAATGGCGATTTATTCAAGGCAGTTCAAAGAGCATTGAAAGATTTAAATGGTGCTTATGCAATTGGTGTTATATGCAAAAACAACCCTGATGTGTTAATTGCAGCAAGAAATGGAAGTCCCCTTATAGTAGGAATTGGTGAAGGTGAAGGATATATCGCGTCCGATGTGCCAGCCATCATGAAATATACACGGAAAGTAATATACATTGATAATGGGCATGTCTGCGAGATAAAAAGGGATACGATTTGTATAGAGGATATAGATGGTAATTCAATTCCTGTTCATGTCCATAATGTAGAATGGGATGACGCCGCAGCAGAGAAAGAAGGCTATCCTCACTTTATGTTGAAAGAAATCTTTCAGCAAGCAGAAGTTTTACAAAGCACTCTTCGCGGTCGAGTAGAAGAAGGTTCAGAAGAAGTAAAACTTCGGGATATGAACATTTCAGAAGAAGAATTGAAAAAATGTCAGAAAATATATGTAGTGGCATGTGGAACAGCCTGGCATGCAGGAATGGTAGGCAAATATTTAATAGAAAAATTTACCCGCGTTCCTGTGGAGTTAGATTTAGCCTCTGAATTTCGATATAGAGACCCAATTATACCGCCAAATACAATCTTAATTGCAGTGTCTCAGTCAGGTGAGACAGCAGATACACTTGAAGCAATTCGCATTGCTAAAAGTCGTGGTGCCAAAGTTGCTTCAATCGTCAATGTAGTGGGTTCAAGCGTGGCTCGTGAATCACATGGTGTCATTTATCAGCAAGCCGGTCCTGAGATAGGCGTGGCTTCAACAAAGGCATATAC
>DAOOVZ010000140.1:0-4756 GCA_035370665.1 Candidatus Hydrogenedens sp. | reverse complement strand
TCATTTATCAGCAAGCCGGTCCTGAGATAGGCGTGGCTTCAACAAAGGCATATACCTCTCAATGTATGTGCTTTGCGCTATTTACTATCTGGTTAGGGCAGATTCGTGGCACTTTGACCAAAGCACAGGCTAAAGAGATGATTGCCCACTTGCGGACTGTTCCAGGCAAAGTTGATTATGTATTAAAAAATCACGATAAAGTTAAAGAGTTAGCCAAACGCCCAGAATATAAAGACGCACAAAGTTGTTTCTATTTAGGCAGAAATTTTAACTTCCCAAGTGCATTGGAAGGTGCTTTAAAATTAAAAGAGATTAGTTATATCCATGCAGAAGGATATGCTGCTGGTGAAATGAAACACGGTCCAATAGCATTAGTAACAGAAACATTCCCCGTAATTTGCGTTGCAGTAAAGGGTGATACTTATGAAAAGATGGTATCTAATATTCAGGAGATTAAGGCACGCAGAGGCATGGTCGTTGGCATTGCAACTGAAGGTGATGAAGATATTGCCGCACACAGTCGCGATATAATTTATGTGCCTGAATGCTACGAACCATTCAGTCCAATAGTAGTAGCCGTTCCATTGCAACTTTTCGCATACTATATAGCCGTAAATCGTGGATGTGATGTAGACCAACCAAGAAATTTAGCAAAAAGCGTTACAGTAGAATAAAATATATTACGAAAATAAATTGGCGAACCTTATTCACAGGCTCGCCGATTTTATTTTTAGAATAGATGGAATTAATATATTAAAGATTAATAACGATAATACTCAGGTTTGTAAGGTCCTTCTATTGGAACACCTATGTAATCTGCTTGTTTCTGGCTCAAGCGGTCTAACTTTGCTCCTAACTTTCCAAGATGTAAGCGCGCCACCTCTTCATCTAATTTTTTAGGTAAAGTATAAACCTTCCCTTTTTCATATTGTTCAGACTCAGTAAATAGTGCAATTTGAGCAAGTGTCTGATTGGAGAAAGAAGAGGACATTACAAAGGAAGGATGTCCAGTAGCACAGCCAAGATTTACAAGTCTTCCACGCGCAAGAAGAATAATCTCTTTTCCGTCAGGAAAAATAAATTTATCTACCTGTGGTTTTATGTTTTCTTCACGAATGTCTTTTTGCGATTCCAGCCAAGATATGTCAATTTCTGCATCGAAATGACCAATATTGCATAGAATTGCTCTGTGTTTCATCTTAATAATATGCTCCCCACGAATTACATCACAGCAGCCTGTAGCAGTTACGAAAATATCGCCGATAGAAGCGGCATCTTCCATTTTCATTACTTCATAACCTTCCATAGCCGCCTGTAAGGCACAGATAGGGTCTATTTCAGTAATAACGACTCTTGCACCTAAACCACGCATTGCTTGAGCACATCCCTTACCAACATCACCATAACCAGCCACGACAACCGTTTTACCAGCAATCATGACATCAGTAGCCCGTTTAATTCCGTCGCCCAACGATTCTCTGCAGCCGTAGAGATTATCAAATTTGGACTTTGTCACAGAGTCATTTACATTCATAGCACGGGTAAGGAGTTTACCTTCTTTCATCATTTGATAGAGCCGATGAACACCTGTCGTTGTCTCTTCCGATAGTCCTATCCAGTTTTCAGCAGTTCTATGCCAGTGTTCTGGGTCCTCCTGATAAATCTGGTGTAATAAATTATCAACAATTTGAAGTTCTCTATGTCCATCACTAATAGGTGGTAATTTGCCATGCTTTTTTGTATACTCTTCTAATTCATAACCACGATGTATAAGTAGTGTAGCATCGCCTCCATCATCTACTATCATATTTGGTGTTTCGCTATTTGGAAAACACATTGCCTGGTAGGTGCACCACCAATATTCTTCTAAGGTTTCTCCTTTCCAGGCAAACACAGGAGTTCCTGTGGCAACTATCGCAGCGGCTGCCTGGTCCTGTGTAGAGAAAATGTTGCAGGAAGCCCAACGAACATCGGCACCCAATACTTTTAGTGTTTCTATGAGGACAGCCGTTTCAATGGTCATGTGAAGTGAGCCCATGATACGCGCACCTTTTAGAGGCTTTTTCGTCGCATATCTTTCGCGAATTGCCATAAGACCCGGCATCTCGTGTTCCGCTAAATCAATTTCTTTTCTGCCTAGTTCTGCAAGTTTAATATCTTTTATTTTGTATGGTAAACCTGAATGGATTTTTGGAAATGTTACAGTTGCAACTGCCATATTAAAACTCCTTTTTAATTTTCAAGGGTTAATTACTAAATAATGTAATTACCAAATATAGTAATTATTAAACTAGAAAGTCTTATATATAGTTTAACTTATTTTGGGTCTCTCTTTCATATTAATATTATTGAAAAGTGATATCACCGAAGCAGGCTATTGCCTTGCTTTTTTCTTGACTGGGTATCACTTCAATTGTAATGGTATGTTGGCTACCACCCCATTTTTCAATGTTTACTGGCAGAGATGACCAATCTATATTTTGAATATTTTGTTCAAACTCAATGCGATAATCTACTCTCAAACGAAGTAGAAAAGGATTGTCCACTGTGGCACAGGTTTCAATGACTAATTGCTTTGTGTTTTGCGGAATTACGGAGTAGCATTTAAGCATAGCAGGAACTCCACCTTCAGGTGGAGCAATAATTAGAACTTTCTCTTTATTCAATTTGTTGTCAAAGACACCTGTGTCCTCTGATTTTTTGCAGGACTTAACTTCCCAGATGGGATTCCATTCCTTTACCTTTTCTTTTGGGATTGGAGGAGTGAATATTTCAGATTTATTTATCCACTGTTCTAATGTGGCTGGGGAAGCAGGTTTTTGTATTGGTAGTTGATAAACATCATTTTCTACTTTCCCTCCTGCTTTAATAATAACCTGTTCCGCAATACGAACAGATGCGTCTATAAGGTTTTCCCATGAATAATTTGTAAAAATGAATTTATTTTTGCTTACTTGTGGTAGATATTCCTTCCAGAATGGTTCTAAATTTGAGAATCCTTTCATACAACATAAGATACCCGCAGCAGATGACGGGTTACAATCAGCATCTTGACCACAACGAGTCGTAATTTCTAATGTCTTTTCTAAATCTTCTTTTCCATATAACAATCCAATGGCAATATATGCACCATTAATTTTTGCATCAATGTTTACCAGATTGCCGGGTTCACAATCCACATCATTCTGCCATTTGTTTTCAACATATTCCCATGCTTTTAACCAATCACCGGGGTGTTCTTTGTAAGTAGTCAAGACACCTTCTATACATTTGCGATAAGTGCTTTCAGTAGGTAAGCAATCAATTCCTGCTTTGACTATTTCCTCAATATTGCTGTCCATAAAAAAGGCAGATGAATACATACCCGCAATATAGTAGCCTCCATATAAACCATCGCCATAATTCATAATAGAGCCAAATATTTCTCCAAGTGAGTGCATTTCTTTGAATAGTCCCGGACAAATAATGCCAAATAGGTCGCTTTCAATCTGGAAGTCAATGTCGTCTGCATGTAAATTGAAGCGGGGATTTCCAGATAGAGGTGGCATAATCCCATTTCTTACATTATCCCTACCTGCCCTATTTGCATGCCATAGAGGATATTTAGATTCTGCAAATGCTTTTCCTGCTTGTTCATAAGTAATATTCAATCCATGCTTTTCGAGTGCTTCTAGAAAAGTCATTTCCACATACAGGTCATCTTGTCCAAAAGCCCTTTCTAATGAGTTAGAAGTCCATTGGTCCATAGGGTCAAGAATAGGAATCCCATTAGAGCGAAATTCATATTTATCTCCATAGGTTACGCCTATCATCTGTCCTAACCATGCACCCTTACATTTATCTATATATTTTTCACGGGTTAAGGTTGTAAAAGTTTGATTGGCGTCCTGAGCAAGTGAGGTAAGAGATAACAGGACAAGCAAAGGAATGATTAAATAAGACTTCATAAAATTCTCCTTATCCATTAGCTGTTTTGATAAAGCCTGGTTCAAAGTCAACCCAAACGGGGTCATAACCTTTTTGTTCTATTGCATGAACGACTTCTTCGACAGAGCGATAATCGTCAATTTCAAATTGTTCAAGCACAGGTCTTTGTGTTGTTTCTATATCACGGAATACCTTATAGCCTCCTGGTTGCGTTGAGGAACCAGCACTTATAGAGGTAATACCTAACGGAATCAGATTGTCTCGAATCTCGGCACTTTCGCGTGTGCTTAAATTAAAGGGAGAATACGGTAAAAATAGTCGCATGGCAGTTATAATTTGAACAAGTTCGAGAAGATTTACAATATGAGGAACATTAAAACGCTGTGGCGTATGTTTTAGCCGTGGAAAGGAAACAGACACGAGGCTTTGCCAGCAGACTTTCTGGAGATATTTAGCATGTAAGGCAAGCCAGACAATATCATAATGCCAATCACTTAAACCCAACAAAGCACCACAAGTAAGACGGCGTATGCCTGCTCTGCCTGCTTTTTCGAGGGCATCCAGACGATACTTAAAATCTTTCTTCTTTCCTGCGAGGTGAACTTTATCATAGACATCTCTGTCATAAGTTTCCATATAAAGGGTAACCCCTTCTGTCCCATTATCAGCGAGTTGGACATATTGAGGTTCATCCATTGCATAGACTTCAACACTTACAGATTTGAAATATTCCTTTGCAATAGCCACCGCTTTGCAAATGTAGTCTATCCCTGTCCTTTTAGGTGCATCTCCGGTCAGGAGTAGAACAGTCTGGATACCTCGACCGCTT
>DAOOVZ010000139.1:0-7820 GCA_035370665.1 Candidatus Hydrogenedens sp. | reverse complement strand
ATCTATTTTGTTATAATATATCTCAATTCAAATTTTTCTTAGAAAGGCATAAACTAACAAAAGGCTTGAATAATGAAGAAAATTGAAGCAATTATTAAACCCTTCAAGTTAGAAGAAGTGAAAGAAGCACTTGCCGAGATTGGTTGCAAAGGTCTGACGGTCTCCGAGGTTAAAGGATTTGGACGGCAACATGGGCACAAAGAAGTATATCGTGGTGCGGAATATGTTGTAGAATTTGTGCCTAAAATAAAAATTGAAGTGGTGGTTGTAGATGAAATGGTTGAGACGGTTGTAAAAGCCATTTTGAAATCTGCTTCAACCGGTCGAATTGGTGATGGCAAAATATTTATTACCCCAGTAGAAGAAGCCATACGAATAAGAACAGGAGAAACAGGAGATATTGTGGTCTCTTAAAATAAATATCCTGTAAAAAATAAACAAATTTATCAATATATAAGGAGTATTTATGTATAAGGATTCATCACCTAAAGAAGTATTAGAGATAATTAAGGAGAAGAATATTCAGTTTGTTGATTTGCGGTTTATGGATTTTCCCGGTCTCCAACAGCACTTTACCTTTCCAGTTTCGCAAATTGGCGAGGAAGTGTTTGAATCGGGCATAGGCTTTGATGGTTCAAGTATTCGTGGCTGGCAAAGTATCCACGAAAGCGATATGCTTGTATTGCCTGATTGCCGAACTGCCTTTATTGACCCTTTTTCTGATATTTCTACAATGGTAATTTACTGTAACATTTTAGACCCAATTACAAAAGAAAGATACTCACGCGACCCACGGAATGTATCTCAAAAGGCAGAGAATTACCTAATATCTACGGGGCTTGCCGATACATGCTATATTGGTCCTGAGGCAGAATTTTTTATATTTGATAATATTCGTTATGACCAAACCTCGAACAGCGGATACTATTTTATTGATAGTGAGGAAGGGATATGGAACAGTGGTAGAGATGAGAGCCCAAATCTTGGCTATAAACTACGCTATAAAGAAGGATATTTCCCCATTCCACCTTCAGATGCGACATATAATATTCGTAGCGAAATGGTTGCCTTAATGTTAGAGTGTGGGATAAAGGTAGAATGTCATCATCATGAAGTTGCCACAGGTGGACAGGCAGAAATTGATATGTGTTATGCACCATTAACACAAATGGCAGACCAATTGACCCTTTACAAATACATCATTAAAAATGTGGCAAAGAGGCATGGGAAAACGGTAACCTTTATGCCTAAACCTTTGTTCAGCGATAATGGCTCAGGAATGCACTGTCATATCTCATTATGGAAAGGTGGAAAGCCACTATTTGCAGGTAATAAATATGCTGGCTTGAGTCAGGAAGCACTCTGGTTTATTGGCGGCTTACTAAAACATGCACCTGCTCTTGTCGCTTTGACCAATCCCACAACAAACAGTTATAAAAGATTAGTGCCCGGCTATGAAGCACCTGTAAACATTGCTTATTCTGCACGCAATCGAAGTGCCTGTTGCCGTATACCGATGTATTCAGTCAGTCCAAAAGCAAAGCGAATCGAGTTCCGAGTTCCTGACCCATCTTGCAACCCTTACATGGCATTTGCAGCACTATTAATGGCAGGTCTGGATGGCATTCAGAACAAGATGGACCCAGGTGAGCCGATGGATAAAGATTTATATGATTTACCACCGGAAGAAAAAGCATTAATCCCGCAGGTGCCGGGCAGTCTTGCACAGGCACTGAGCTCTTTATCTAAAGATTACGAATTCTTGACCAAAGGTGATGTTTTCACAGAAGATGTATTAAAAACATGGATTGAATACAAACGAGTCCGTGAAGTGGAAGCAATTAATCTGAGACCACATCCTTACGAGTTTATGCTATATTTTGACATTTAGAAAAAAGGTATAGATAAATTTCTCCTTATTCTTTAATGTCTATCAGTTGTTTATTTGTTTTTTGGAAGTGGATTTATTGTGTATCTAAACTTGCAAAGGTGGGACCTTTAACCATTTTTGTTCATGCCAACTCTGGTAGGCTAATTCAGCAAGTTGGACACCTTTTGCCCCTTCTAATAAGTCCCAAAGAAATGGGATTTCGTCTATAACATGGAGTAAAAATAGTTTCCATTGTGCCTTAAACGCATTGTCATACACCTGTCGTTCAGGCACTTTTATCCATGAATCATAAAAATTAATAGGTTGAGGTATATCTGGGTTCCATACGGCTTTTGGCGTTGCGGCTGCGGGCTGAATGTAGCACTCCCTCAAACCTGCAACCGCAGAACCTTTTTGTCCGTCTGCCTGAACTGTAAGCAAATCGTCTCTCCGAACCCGAGTGCACCATGAGGAATTGAAGTGGCATATTGTCCCCTTTTCCGTGATAAAAGTTGTATAAGCGGAATCTTCAACATCACAGGTATACGGTTTCCCGGTTTCATCCCATCGCTGGGGAATATCTGTGGTGGCAATGCAATTTATATCGCTAATAGTTCCAAACAGGTTGTCTATTATGTATCGCCAGTGGCATACCATATCTTGAATAATTCCTCCACCTTCTGACTTTTTATAATTCCAGGAAGGTCTTTGGACAGGTTCAAATTCGCCTGAGAATACCCAATACCCAAACTCGCCACGAACCGCGTGTATGCGACCAAAGAAATCCTGACGAATGAGTTGCCACAGTTTTTGTATACCAGGCAGCCACAATTTATCCTGGACAACGCCATGTTTAATGTCCTTTTCCTTTGCAAGTTTGTAGAGTTCCAATGCCTGCGATAAACTCGATGCAACTGGCTTCTCACAATATATATGTTTCCCTGCTTGGATTGCTTTCTTCACCGATTCATATCGTAATCCCGTAGTTTGTGCGTCAAAGTAGACAGTATATTTAGAGTCAGATAGGACATTATCCAAATCCGTCGTCCAGGGTAGGCTTGAAAATTTTTGGGATAGTTCTATAAGTTTTTGAGGATTCCTACCAACAAGAATGATGTCTGGTAGAATATTCTTCCCCTGTTTTGTTGGTACACCTCCTTCGTTAATTATATCTATCAATGAGCGTTCCAGATGTTGGTTTCTGCCCATTCTACCTGTTACGCCATTCATAATAATACCTACTCGGATTGTATTCATTGCAAATAATCTCCTCTTAATTCTGACTTTTGCCAGAAGTATTATTATTGTCGTTGTTTTTACTCACCTCAGAATTTATTTTGCCACTTTTAGGTCGTTTTTCTGAACCGGGGTATAGTTCAGTAAACTGGTCACGATATACCTGTCGTATATATGACCAGAGAAAATAAACCAGTGCATTTCTTAATTCGATAGGATTATTAACGAACCGCACTGCAATAGATAATGGAATTCCTAATATTGGATTGGGTGGGATTTTGCGGACAATAACACTATTAAAGGCATAGATGTTTCTGTTAATAGGCAGGTATATACGGACAGGATTTGTTATTGGTAGCAAATGTTCCACAGAAAAGTAAGCGCCTGTGCTACTTAAATTGAGTAATGTGGCTTCAAAACCAATGCGATTTTCTCCATATTCCATCCGGATAGGTTTATCTATAGTCACACGCCAGGACAGACGGCGTTCCATATATGTCCGACTTCCTACACGCCGTAAGTATAGTAGGTCATTAAATTGACGGGGCAAATTAAGTGTGAAGAAATAATAAGTTGCCTGAAAAGAATCAAATTGCACCTGCAAATCAATGTAAACTCCGGGACCTATCGGTTCTTCCAGAGGGTATCTTATGGCTACCCAGTCCTCTCCTATTTCGCTAATAACGACAGGAACAGACCATTGCCCACATATAAATTGGGCTTCTGTTCCTCTGGAAAGGACATACATCATTTTTATCTATTCAACCTCTTACTTCCTGGTCTGCAAAAAAGTTCCATGGAGAAATATTATGTGCTAATTGCCATATCCATAATATTAATTCTAACAGATGATAATCTCCCCATAAACACGACTCACCACAAGGTATACTCTTATCCGGTGGAATATAATCCCATCCATTCGGACGGTGATATATTGAATGCAACAAAAGTCCTTCATGGGTTACCTCAATAGACAGAAAATTTTTTAATAAAATTGTTTTCGTTATATTTAATCCTGCCTGATAATATTTTCTCCCTTCACCTTCCTTTCCCAAATATGAGCCTAAGCGAAGCAGTGCCTGGGCTACTATTACCGCAGCGGAACTGTCTACTGGCTCAACATTATTATAAGGGTCTGCTGGAAATTGTTGGTATTTACCAATATAACTCAAACCAGGTGCACCGGTATCCCAGAATGGGATTCCGTCCAGTGTGGAGTGCTCTATATAGAAATCTGCTGTGGCTATTGCAGATTGTTTCAACGATTCTAGCCAATCTTCATAATGAACATACTCAACCCAAAATTTCTGCGGAATAAATGTAAAAAATTCCATTTGTTCTATACATCCTAACATTGCCCAGGCAAGACCTCGTGTCCAGGTGCTAAATGGTGAATAACCTTGTTGCGTAGAGGCACAACGGTATTTCCCTGTTTTTACATTGAACAGGCTTTCATGTGCTACACGCCCACGCACATCATAGACATCTCGTCTGTTGCCAAAATAAATATTGTATTTGATTGTGTTTCGTATATGTTGCATTGCACGGTCTAACAGTGAAACTTCTTGATCCCCTTCAGTTTTTAACACCTGCCCTAACAGCCATGCCAACTCCAATACTCGACAAGTGCGGATAGTGTCCACAAACAAAGAATGTGCTCCATTAAAAGAATAGATAAACCCTGTGCCATCCTCAATCTGTGTCCAGCGGTTACTCTGCACCGCACCTGATACACAGATTGCCAATTCATACTGCCTAAGTTCCTCTCGACTGCAAGGATATTTCCCCTGCAATCCCATACGCCATAAATGCCCATAAGCAGAAAGCGTGTTAAAACCGTGGTCATGCACCCCTGTATGTGTCAGATATGTATCCAATTTATGAATCTTATCGCGAACCCTGTTTAGTAGAACCTCCTTGCCTGTCAACTCGAAGAGGATAAGGGACATACCATACAAAAATCCGCGTGTCCATTCCGTCCAACCCCAGGAGCGATACTTCCCAGCATGAGTAAACACAGGTGAAGTATCTTTATCTACCCAATTATCAAACAGAAATGTAACCTTATGGTTTGCCTCAGGTAAAAAATGTTCTATCACAGGGATAATATCCTGTTCTGTAAGAGAATCCTCAATTTCCATATTTCTGTATTCTCATTCTATTAATGTTGAATAGATACCAGTTTTACTTTACATATTAAAATAACTACAATAAAAATATATTCTATTAAAATACCCTTATGCAAAGTTTAAATTCTGTCATTTCGATAAAAAAATGGTGATTTCTTTAATTTTTTAAGCCTTGAAGCAATAACTCAAATAAGTTGCCTTCTCTATGATTATACCTAAATTCTAATTCTTTTATGTAATAGATAAACTTTTACTTATATCCACCATGGAATTTCATCAATTGCTCCTTAGCATAACTCCTAAATCCTTCTAATATCGAACTATATCTAATACCCTATTCCTTCTTACAACTACCACATTTATATTTCTATCTACGAACTCTTAACATCTTTTTGCCTTTACAAAAAGGACATTCTTTGAATGTCAAAAGTATCCCTTTTCCCATCAAAAATTGTATTGTACTCTATTCATCTCCAATATACTTTGATATTTTCATAAGTTCCATTTCCCATTTCCCCTTTCCCCTTTCCCCTTTCCTTTTAACTATCTTTTTATTCTATATCTCCCCACCATTGGCTTACTTTATACAATCACTTTTAACTTTTTGTAAATAAATTCAAGACAATTATTGTTGAAATTATGAGAGAAATGTTTATGATTCTATTGGACCGTTATAGAAATTTATACATTTTGTTCAGCAGTTGCACGCGGGAAAGAGCCTAAAACTTTTAGGTTGCGTGCCCTATCGCTAATTTTTTCGATAGTTTCCTGCACTTTCTGGTCTTTGATATGTCCAAGAAAATCAATGAAGAAAACATATTCCCAGGGAGCCTGTCGTGAGGGACGTGATTCGATTCTTGTTAGATTGATATTTGATTCTGCAAAAGGCACAAGCAGGTTATACAATGCCCCTGGTTTATCTTTAACAGAGAGGAGCAGTGAGGTTTTGTCGTCGCCGGTAGGTTCTACTATTTGATGTCCCAATACCACGAAGCGTGTATAGTTATGAGCCATGTCCTCTATTGATTCTACGATAATCTCAAGGTTGTAAGTTTGTGCTGCTAATTTGCTTGCGATTGCTGCGGTAAACGGCTCTTCCGCAGCACGACGGGCTGCTTCGGCAGTGCTGGATACCTCAATCAGTTCTACACCCGGAAGGTTAGCACGCAGCCAATTTCGACATTGCAAAAGTGCATTGTCTTTTGAATAAACTCGACGAATCTGGTTGAGTGGACAATTTGCAAGAAGATTCTGAGAGATTCGCAATAATACTTCATTAATAATTTTGAGGTTTGAACTTATAAAGAGGTCTAATGTATCACTAACTGAACCTCCAATAGAACTTTCAATAGGCACAATGCCATAGTCAATCCGTTGTCTTTCTACCTCAGTAAAGACATCTGCAAATGAAGGGAGAGGATGATATTCTGCCGTGCTACCAAATACGCGAAGTGCTGCCATGTGACTAAATGTATCCTGTGGTCCCAAGAAAGCAACACAAGTAGGTTTTTCCAAGGAGCGTATAGCACCCATAATTTCACGGTAGATAGAACGAATTGCCCGCTCATCCAGAGGTCCGTGATTTAATTGCAGCAATTTTTCAATCACTGCTTTTTCGCGTTCAGGCACATAAATTGGTGCATTTGATTTACTTTTTATGTGACCTATTTCCTGAGCACAAATAGCCCTTTCATTGAGAAGACTAATTATCTTTTGGTCAATCTCATCAATTTTTTTTCTTAATTCATCAATATTCAATTTTTTCTCCTCTCGATAATTTCCATAGGTGCCATGTTTGCCATAAGTACAGCAATTTTACCAGAATCAAAACGGACTTTTACTTTCATTTTACTGCCTTTGCCCTCTGTATTCAAAACAACACCATACCCAAATTTAGCATGCCAGACTTTTGAGCCTACCCAATAATTTTGTTCTTTTCCTTTTTTTTCATAATCATTTTTTTGTTCTGAATAAGTTTCTACATCTTTTTTTTGTTCTTTTTTTATTTCTTTTTTATCCTCTATACCATATACTTCTAAATTTTTTAAGTCCATCTCAAATAGGAATCGGGACATCTCTCTATCAGGTATCACTCTCCCATAATAAAGTCGTGAGGCAGAACCTGATAATACAAGTTTTTTACGGGCACGGGTCATAGCCACATAGCAAAGCCGTCGTTCTTCTTCGAGGTCTGTTGCGGTATCATCTTCATCAAGATAAGGGAACAAGCCGTCTTCCAGACCTGTGAGGTAGACATAATCGAATTCAAGTCCTTTGGCACTATGACAGGTTAAAAGATGGATAGCATTCTGCTTGGGCTGTGAAGTATCTAAATCTGTCATTAGTGCTAATTCCTGAAGGAATTCAAGTAGCGTTTTCCCTTTTGTTGCATATTGTTCACAAATGACGATGAATTCCTGTATGCTCCTTTCTCGGTCCTTTCCCTCTTTCTGAGCCATTTCATTAATGTAATCGAGATAGCCTGTTTTTTCAAGTAGGAACTTGACTGTTTCCCCTATAGGTTTCTCTTTTGAATATAGTTTTATTTCGTCAATAAGATGAACAAAATTTGCCACAGATTTACG
>DAOOVZ010000138.1:0-7847 GCA_035370665.1 Candidatus Hydrogenedens sp. | reverse complement strand
TGATGTTGGTTTCTGGACTATTTCTTTTTATGCTATTTTTAGGTTCTTCACAAGGTCCTGCTTATGGTGAAAGTAGTTTTAAGGACGATGTGGAATTTTTAAAAAAGTATGTAACGGTAATTACACTAAAAGATGGAGAAACTGGAGGAGAAATAGCAGTTGTTCCTGAATATCAAGGGCGAGTTATGACAAGTTCTGCCGATGGAGCCGAAGGATTAAGTTTTGGCTGGATTAACAAAAACCTCATTGAATCAAAAAAATTTGAGCCGCATATAAATGTATTTGGTGGGGAAGACCGATTCTGGATAGGTCCAGAAGGTGGACAATATGGTGTCTTTTTTGCACCCAATACTCCTTTCGATTTTGAACACTGGCAAACACCTGCGGTTATTGATACAGAACCTTTTGAGGTTGTTTCGCAGAATGATAAGCAGGTTATCTTTCGAAAAGATGCAAAATTAAAGAATTGGTCTGGCACAGAATTTCAGGTATTAATTGACCGAACAGTAAGTGTATTATCAAAAGAACAAATTGCAGGTGCATTAGGGGCTCGAATTTCTCAAAATATAAAATATGTAGGTGTAGAATCAAAGAATAAGATAACAAATACAGCAGAGAATTGGAATAAAGAAAAGGGGTTATTATCAATATGGATTTTAGGTATGTTTAATCCATCTCCAGACACAACAATTGTTATTCCGTTTTTGCCAGGTCCCGAAAATGATTTGGGTCCCAAGGTAAATGATGCCTATTTTGGTAAAGTTCCTCCAGAGCGTCTGGTAGTTAAAGAAAATATCTTGTTTTTCAGCGGAGATGGGCAATACCGCAGTAAGATTGGAATTTCTCCCAAACGAGCCTTATCCGTTTTTGGTAGTTATGACGCGAAAAATAAGGTTTTGACCATAGTACAATATAGTAAACCCAGTATGCCAAAACCTTATGTAAATTCTATGTGGGAAATGCAGAAAGACCCTTATAGCGGCGATGTTATCAACTCATATAACGATGGACCTGTAGGACCTGGACAGAAGCCGTTGGGACCTTTCTACGAATTAGAAACATCGTCACCTGCTGAAGAATTGAAAAAAGGAGAATATGTCGAACATATCCATCGGACCTTCCACTTTATAGGAAGTGAAAAGGAACTAAATTATTTAGCAGAAAAGATACTCGGTGTTGATTTGCAAACAATTCAAAATGCACTTCCAAAAAATTAGTTATTAATAAAATAGAGGAACTATCTCAATTAATAAGTCTTACCCTATATTTTCGTATTATATATTTAGGCACTTGAAAAATTAATGTATAAATAGCAAGGAAATGATAAGAAATTATAATTTATTGCTGTATGTATACATGAAGGCATACTGAAACTATTATTTATTTGAGGCATATCTCTATACGCACCCACATTGTAAAAAAATTGTATATTGTCTACCATAAAAAAACAAGACTTTTACTAAAACTTTTAGTGGACAGAGGTAATATCTCATATAAAGGCTGTTTTTCATCGGATTTATTTCTATACCTTTATAAATTAATTTGTCAAAGATTTTATTTTGAGATTAATGAACCAAAGAGTAAACGGACAGTCCATTCTTTATCAATAGACCAGGGGTAAAGACGACACTCATAAGTAGAGTAAAAAGAGATAAGAAAAAATATTACCCAGATTATCCAGAAAAGAATTTTATTTTTTTTGTTTTCCAGGAAAGGGAGGCTTGCACATATCAGAAGTGGCATAGAACCAATATGCCAGCGGAAACCATAAGAAACCCCACCATAGTTGTTCGTGGAGAATATATAATAGATGTTAAAAATAATGAAACTACACATAAAAAACAAATATGATATTTTTAGATTGAAGTTTAGTGTCTTCCATGTTCCAGGAGAGAGTGTGCATAACCCAAAAATCAGAACAGGATATAAAAGGAATAAACCTTTTGCACCAATCAGGATATTGAATGCGTATAAGTATTTTGGGTGATGTAGTGCGTCAGGTCCTGCAGGGTGTCTCCAATAAGATGATTCAAAAAGGAAAGGTTCTCTACTTATTTGCACAGGAAGAATATTGCCTGTTAAATGATACATTATCACAAGGTGGATTAATAAGATTGGTAGTGCTCCTAGTGCAATATATAATACCGTCCTCGTCAAATTTCTTTTCAGAAATAATAGAAATAAAATTGCAACAAAGATAAAAATAGTTAATGGCAAATCAATAGTATAAACAAGAGAGGAAAGGAAGCCAATTAATAGATAGTAGATTGCAGGAATAGGTTCAGACACTGTGATGGATTTCCATACAAAATAGAGTCCTAATATTAGAAAAGCAGTGGCAGGAACATGATTTGTAAAATGTGATGCAAAGGCAGACCATTGTGTCCCGTATAGAAGGGCAAGTAATAATATTATGCGAACCGTTGGACTTGCTTTAATCTCATATAGAAATTTCCAGAAAAACAAAATAGAGAGAATATAAGGGATAATTACATTGATAAATATCATAATTTGGGCTATAGATTTTAAGTGTTGAGGATTATCAAGGGAATAGCCTATCCGTTTTAGGAATTGATATTCTGCCGTCATAAATAAGGATAAAATGGGCGGCTTACTTGAAATTATTCCTTTTTTTGCCTGAACCTTATCAATTGTTTGAGATTCGAATGGATTAGGAGGCAACTCAGGAGAGCGATTGATATACCATGTATGATGGTAAGTCAGGGCATATATGGTTGCAAAACGGCTGGTAAGTGCATCTCCAAAGAAGACTGTTTTCAAACCGTATAAAGTCCAGAGAATCACACTTAAAACGACTATAAATTCTATTACCAAAAAAAAACCAATTTTTTTTGACTTATTAAAAGGAAAAGACATTGTCATCTTACTTCTGTCCGATAAAATATTTATGAAAAAATTTTGACATTGAAATAGACAACAGAATATCTCCTTTAATGTAGAGGTAATTAACTATATTAAGGCTTACATCGGCTATTTAGTGTTTTGATACATGTTGTTAAATGTTCAACATAATTATATTTTTTTGAAGGCGTATTTACAATACACCGCTACATTGTAAAAGATTATGTATTATCATCTACAAAATCATAAAATCCAGTCACGAATGCGTTTCAAAACTCCCTTTTTAGGCTCTTCTGGCTGTTCTTTTTGTATCTCCTCTTCTCTCAACGGGACCCAATTATCTCCTGATTTCTTCTCCGTTTTTTCAGGCACAAAAACAGAACCTATCTTAGTCCAGCGTCCATTTCTTAACTCATAAGTAATTGTTTCTTTTCCTACGCTACGGATAAAATCACTATCTTCTTCAGCGTCTCTTCGTGTTTTGTGTAGTTTTGTGTAATACATTGTTTTTTCGAGTTCTATTTTCGCGATATACGGCTTTGATTTTGAATCGGTCTCTTGCAGATTAATGTTGAAAGGTTCATCTGTATTGACATATATAGAATAGTATTTCCAGAAATAAGGTTTTTTCCGGTATATTGTATTTTTATCTGCTATAGCGGCTGATTTTAATTCAGTCTTTATTATTTGTTGCAAATCTTGGAGGTAATCTTCTTTTGTTGGAGTTTTTACTGAATCATGAGAAAGTTGTTCTTGTGAATCAGATTCCTTTGAATCATGTGAAAACCACCCTTTTACCGTTGCACAGGAAACGGTGAGCATTAATAATAAAATAATACCACTAATGTTGTAGACTATTTTTTTCATTTTATATCCTTTCACTTGTTTATACATCGGCTATAATATTACCCAATAATAAAAGGCTTAATCTTCGTGGTTTACCTTCATTTATTATTTTTGTATCTTCAAGTCTTACACGCGAAGGCAAAATTTGTTTGACTAAAAATCTATCTTGAACGAGTTCTCCCTCTGAGACAACTTGTTCTTTTAACGGGTATGATGGATTGTTTAACCGAAAAACGGCTTTTTTATTAGTCATATCAATCTGTGTCACGGTCATTTTATATGCAGAAATCTCTATCATCGTCTTACGATACAAGTCTTGCATTTTTGAATCATAATCAATTTTTATAACTTCAGAACAAATTCGAGACGCTTCTGCGGCGTCAAGTGGGTTATAGGGTTCTTTTGTCAGTAGGGTTTCAACTATTTCGGTCAATTTTGTCCGCACATGGTCTAATATTTTTTTATTTTCTTCTGTTGGCACCACTTCGTAAGCAGTCAAGGCTTCCTTGAGAACATTTTCAATGGGCTCTCCTCTTTCTAACATAGCCATTGCTTTATTATCATATTCAACAAGATTATCCGTCTTACCATAGAAAATGCCTTTGACCTGAGACCATACAGCAGGTCCAAAAAAGTAACTCAGTATAGAGACAAATACAACAATGCCGACAATTACAATCCAACGGATAACATCAATGGATATTATTTTATGGCTTTGTTTTCCTGCTTTTTCAGATTGACCTGTTTTATGTCTGCCCCATAAATTCCAGAAAGAAGGCTCTTCTTCTTTATGTGGGGTTTCTATAATTTCTTTACGGAACTCTTCGATTGCTTCTAGAACTTCGCTGGACACCAGAGTCCTTTCAGTTGGAGTTTCACCACCTAAATCTTCAATAGTAAAGGTCTCTACCTCCTTTTTAGGACGACCTACCGTTTCGCCGCAGAATCTACATCGGATAGCCCATACACTTATAGGCATTCGACAGATTGGACAAAGCCTCATTTTATCTTTAGGGACCTGCGAATCTTCACTCATCACTGAAACTCCACCTTCCTTTTAAGTATAATAATATATACCGCTTTGTATATAACGATATCTAATCAGTCTCTGTTCATTAATTATACAATATAACATTAAACTATTTTACTCTTTTTATTTATAAAAATGTTAATCTCACATATAAAGAAGATAATTGCAGAATATGACCTGGTCTCCTCGGAGGAAAAGATACTTGTTGCTGTTTCTGGTGGAGCAGATTCGGTCGCATTGTTATATGCTCTTTATGATTTAGGTTATCAGCTAGAAATAGCGCATTTTGACCATCAAACGCGTCAGGGACAGAGTAAAAAAGACGCAGAATTTGTAGCACAGTTAGCAAAAAAATTGGGACTGCCATTCCACTTAAAATCTCAACCAGTAGAAGAAGAAGCGATTAGTTTTCAGCGTTCATTTGAAGAGTATGCACGGGAAGTCCGCTATCGTTTTCTCCTTGATACGGCTCATTCAAGGGGATGTTCAGTTTTAGCCATGGGACATCATGCGGACGACCAGGTAGAAACAGTATTAATGCGGCTAATTCGTGGAACTACACCTCTGGGATTGACAGGGATACCTGTTGTTCGCATTGAGGAAGGAATTAGAATTATCAGACCTTTGTATTATTGTAGCAAGGGAATGATTGAGACCTGGTTAAAAGACCGGGGTGTGGACTGGTGCATTGATGCTTCTAATTTTCAAAATGACTATTTTAGAAACAAGGTTCGTAATATCCTTATCCCAGAACTGCGTAATTATAACCAAAAATTGAGAGATGCCATTCTTCATCTTGTCGAACTCCAACAATGTGAAAATGAATACCTGATAAAACAGACAGAAAACGCCCTTAAAACTATTATAGAATCCCAAAAAATTTCAAGGGAACGATTTGCAGAAGTCCATGAAGCAATACGGAGAAGATGTCTGGCAGTTTTGCTTCAACAGAAAGGAATTGAATGTTCTTATGACCGAATAATAGCAGCAGCACATTTTATTTTGACAGGTAGCACAGGTCAAATGTTTGATTTAGGTCAGGGATACCTCCTGTATAATGGGAAAGAATGGACAGAGTTTGTTTCTCAGCCAGTAAAAGGTGAAAGGGTTAATACGGCGCTTCGGCTTAAAATGCCGGGAATTACTTGTGCTTATGGATTTCATTTTAATTCTCGAATCATTATACTACCCACTCATACAGATTGGAAGTCATATTGTAAACCATATCTACAAGTGTTTGATGCAGATGTGCTCTCGGATGGTGTATGGGTCCGAAAAAGAGAAAATGGAGATAGATTTATACCTATCGGCATGAATAACTCACGAAAGTTGAGTGATTATTTTATTGATTTGGGTGTCCCTGTTCCAGAGCGAGACCGTGTTCCGATTCTGATTACGCCTCATGGTATCATCTGGATTGTAGGATATATGCCAAGTGCCACGGCTGCAATTACTCCATTAACACGAAGAATACTTGAAATTGAAGTGACCCCATGCGACTTATCTACCCCCCATTAATTTCAAAGAAATCAATTAAGCAACGCGTGTGCGAACTTGCACAAGATGTTTGCAGGAGGACAAATCCTGAACTTCTTCATGTGATTGTAGTATTAAAAGGAGCAATGTTTTTTGCTGCTGATTTATTGAGAGAGTTACCTCCTGTCACATCCGTTGAATTTATCAGAGCGTCAAGTTATCAAGGCACAAATAGCATAGGAAAATTAGAAATTTCTGATTTTAGTATCAATGAAGTGAAACAGAAACAAGTTCTATTGATAGAGGATGTTTTTGATACTGGCTTAACGATAAACCATATCTACCATAATTTACAGCAACAAGAGCCCGATTCTCTTGACTTGTGTGTCCTGCTCGAAAAGAAGAAACAACGGAAAGGTGTGAATGTTTCTCCTGCTTTTGTTGGTTTCTATATTGAGGATAATTTTGTTGTAGGTTATGGAATGGATTACGATGGTAAATTCAGAAATTTGCCAGACATTCACATTCTCGAGATTTAGTAATGATAAAAACAAAGGAGTTATTATGACAATTGTTCTTGGTATTAATACAGGATTTGCTATAAACCGTTTTGTAGAACCTGATGACTGGACACAAATTGTTGCTGAAGAATTGGGTTTGCATATTGTGCAATTTACAGCAGACTTGTTAAATCCCTGGTATAAAGAAAAGATTGTGCAACAGCAGGCAGAGGAAATAAGAAATTCCTGTGAAAGGTTCAATATAAAGGTGCAAACTACATTTACCTCTCAATTTACACGCGTAAACCATCTGTTTCATCCAAACGACGAAATTCGGAAGGTATGGATTGGTTGGTTTAAAAAATTCTTTAAACTTTCTGTATTTCTTGGTGCTGAAGGTTCAGGAAGTCATTTTGGTATTATGACTGTTCGCGATTATGAAAACCATGAGATTAGGAATAAGAGAATTCAACAGGGGGTAGAAGGTTGGAAGGAATTATCGGAATACGGTGCTGAGATAGGTTTGAAATATCTACTCTGGGAGCCTATGTCTGTTCCACGAGAAATAGGAGAAACAATACAGTCTGCACAAAAGATTCAAGACCTCTGCAAACAGGATTTTCCAATTCCTATGAAGTTATGTCTGGATGTAGACCATGGAGATATATCCTCATGTAATCCAGAGAATACAAACCCTCATACATGGATAAAACACTTCAAAAATGATATTCAGGTGATTCACTTAAAACAGAGTTTACAGGATAAAGGGGGACATTATCCTTTTACAAAAGAATATAATTTGCGTGGGAAAATTGTTCCTCAAGAAATACTAAACTCGGTAAAAGAGGCAGATATTAAATCATGCTCTCTTGTCCTTGAAATAAGTCATCGGGAAAGGTATCCTTTTGAAAATAGAGTTCTTGCAGACTTAAAAGAATCAGTGGAATATTGGAGACCATATTTTACAAACGGTTATTTAGAATAATCAATTTTGTTTATCGTTAGTTTTTGTTTATTATATATAAAGAAGTTGTTTGTAATTTTTTTTTATTTTTTCTTAATTGGAATTATAAACTAAATAGGTATTATGACTATTCAATTGCAAGGTTTAGAAGTTGTTGCAGATATAATTC
>DAOOVZ010000137.1:0-7915 GCA_035370665.1 Candidatus Hydrogenedens sp. | reverse complement strand
GAAAATATTAATTAAGGTTTCATTTAATCCTAAAATGATATGAAAGGTATAATAACCACTCCAAATTTTACCTTCTTTTTCTACTGACCAGTGTTTGGCAATAAAATAAGGGGTTGAACATAAGTATTTTTCAAGTCCAAAGGAGTGGTGAATTTCTACTTTATGAACAGTAACAGATGCTTTGTGTTCTTCTATAGAATCAATAGCCTTTTGCAAATGTATTTCCCTTTCGCGTCCATTAGAATCACGACGATTCCAGTCATACAAGCGATATGTAAGGTTGCTATTTTGCTGAATCTCTGCTAGTAAAATACCTGGGCCTATTGCATGAATAGTTCCTGGAGGGATTAGATAATATTCTCCAGACTTTACATACACTTTATTCAATAATTGTTCCACATCTCCTTGATGTTGAATTTCTTTTAACAAATGCTGTTTTTTAACATTGTTTTTGAGCCCTATATAAAGGAAACTATTAGGTTTTGCTTCAAGAATATACCACATTTCCGTTTTACCTGAATCATTTTCTCCCAATTCTTTTGCTTTTTTGTTACTTGGATGCACCTGCACAGATAGAACTTCGTTGGCATCAATTAATTTAAGTAGAAGCGGAAAAATATTGGGATATAGTCCTTTCCTTTCTGAGCCAAATAAAAATTCTGGAAATGAGGTTACTAAATCTTTGAGTTGTTTGCCTTTTAACTCACCTTCAATAACAGTGCTCTGGAACTCTCCCCTATCAGAGATTAACCATGCTTCGCCAATGGGCTCTTCGGTAGATATATTTTTGTTCAAAAGTTTTACTAGTGCATAATTTCCCCAGGGCTTACAGAAATAGCCTTCATCAAACTTAAAATAATATGTATTTTCAGGTTTGTTTAATTTCATTATTTACACTGTTTAATTTTTATTTTTAATAATTCTATATTGAAATTATCTTGATATATTTTGATATTAATTCAGGACCAAATAATAAGAATATAAATCCGCCTAAAGAAAGATAAGGTCCAAAAGGAATATAATGAGCCTGCAACGATATTTCTACTTCTTCATCTGCATTTTCACTGGCTTTCGGAATTGTTGTTCGATACTGCTTTTTCCATACCCATAGAGAGAGAATCGCAATTAAAAGAGAGAATAAAAAGAAAGCAATAATTAAATATGAGAAGCCTTTGATAATTTCTGCTGGTAGCCTATCAGGTTGATAAAGGGTAAGGAAAATAATAACTCGCACAATTAGATAAATTGAAGACAAGCCTAAAAATAAACCTGTAATCGGCTCAATCGGATAGTAATCATTGTTGTCCCCCTCCATTTTTTCTGTTTCGGCTGATGTAACTCCTTTTTGGAATAACCTATAATATCCAATAATAAAAAAGCCTACAATACTTCCTATCATAGAACCAATCATCAGACTTCCAAGGACACCCTGCCATCCCAGGAAAGCACCCAACATACTCAACAATTTTACATCGCCAAAACCCATACCCGGTTTTTTCAGTAAAAGAATCACTATTAAATCCATTAGACAGATAAGAAGCGTTCCAAGAGCGACCCCATCAATTGCCTCTAACGGATGTCGTATAAGCAATCCCTGACCTGGAAAAAACATTCCTAACAATGAAACCCCAATACCCAATATTATTCCTGTTAAAGTTACCTCATCAGGTATGGTCCATGTTTGTAAGTCTTGAATAACTACAACCACCAGTCCAACCGAAAGTAGGCAATATACAATAGTTGCAAGAGAAAATCTGAATTTTAAGTATACAATCATGAACAGGATAGCAGTAAGTAGTTCAATAAGTGGATATTGAATACTAATACTTGCTTTACAATACCTACACTTACCTCTGAGAATTAACCAACTAAATAGAGGTATGTTGTCATACCACGCTATCGGATGCTGACACTTTGGGCAATGTGAACCCGGTCTTAAAATAGACTCACCCTTTGGGAATCTGTAAATACATACATTGCAAAAACTCCCAAATACTGCTCCAAACATACCAGCGATAATTGTGAATAGAATGTTAAAGGAATCTAAATAAAATATATTCTTTATCATTGAACCACTTTCCTCTATATAGGTTTTTGGTATAAAATATGACTGTGTATTATGTAAGTTCCTTATTATAAACAATAAAAAAACATATTTCCTATTTTATACAATAGAAAGAAATGCGATGAAAGTTTTGTTAAGAATCATTTTTTTATGTTGTGTTTTATCACTTCAACAAATATCACAAGGATATGGAGAAGAAGAAACACTATCCCCTGAGATAGAAAGTCTTCCCAAACATGTGCAGGAAACTATTGTTCAGGTGGTTGATAAGTTACAACCAGCACTTGTACGGATTCATGTGGTTGAAAAGTATTATAGGGAAGGTAGGGAGTTAAAACAAGAAAAATATGGTAGTGGCGTTGTTATTACTGCGGATGGCTATGTTGTGACCAATCATCATGTAGCAGGTAAGGCATTTTTTGCTGATTGCACTTTCTCAAATCTTCGTAATTATCCTATAAAATTAATTGGAACAGATGCATTAAGCGATATTAGTGTTTTAAAAATTATTACAGACGAGCCAGAAAATTTTGTATATTTATCCTTTGGAGATTCCGATTCTATAAAGGTTGGGGACTATGTTCTGGCAATGGGCTCACCTATGGCTTTAAGTCCATCAGTTACACTAGGAATTATTAGTAATAAGCAAATGATTCCTCCGTATAAATTAGAAAGTTTTGAAATATTTTCAGGTGAAAATGAGAATGTAGGAAGTCTGGTATATTGGTTAGGTCATAATGCCGAGATTAGTCCCGGTAGTTCAGGAGGTCCCCTTATCAATCTTCAAGGAGAAATTATAGGTATTAATGAAATTAAATATGCACTTGGAGGTGCTATTCCTTCCAATCTTGCAAAAAAGGTAGTTAATGACATTATTCAAACAGGCAAAGTTATAAGGTCATGGGTCGGATTAGAGATACAGCCATTAACAGACAAAGATTCATCAAGACAAGGTGCATTAGTTCGATATGTTTATCCTAATTCGCCATCAGACAAAGCCGGCATAAAAACAGGTGATATTCTAACTGAAATAGATAACATTCCAATAAATGTAAAGTATATGGAACAAGTGCCTTTGGTTAATAATATTTTCTGTTCTCTTTCAACAGATAAGCCTGTTAATTTTAATCTTACTCGCAATACAGATGAAATAGATGTTCTCGTTCAACCTGTGTCTTATGATTATCCTAATCTAGAAGAGAAAGAACTAAAAGCATGGGGTTGCACTGTGAAAAATCTGAATTGGCTGCTTGCCTTAAATAAAAATCGAGACGATGTAAAGGGGGTCTTGATAACCTCTATACGAATCGGAGGAAGTGCGGCTCAAGCGAAACCTTCCCTACAAAGTGGCGATATTATTGTTCAGGTTGAAAATGAACCTATTTCGTCTTTAGATGACCTGGAAAATAAAACCAAAACCTATATGGAAGAGCAAAAAGAAAAATTGCTTGTGGTCGTGGAACGAGATAGAAATAAAATTTATTCCATGATAAAAATAGGCAATCCACGAACCAATGAGCCGATTCGCGAAGCAAGCAAGCCCTGGATAGGCGTTGATGTCCAGGTGCTTACTCGTGAGATTGCTGAAAAGATAGGCGTTGAAGAAGGTGGATTTATAATAACCCGTATTTATCCCGTTAAAGCAGAAGGGGTTCAAGACTTAAAAGTAGGCGATGTAGTCAAAGAAATAGAGAATGAGAAATTTCATGCGAGTAGGGTTGAAGAGTATGAGGAATGGAAAGAATGGGTTCGTAGTTTCTCAATAGACCAGAAAATTAACCTTTCAATAATACGAAATGGCGAAATGAAGCAAATACCTGTGCAACTAATAAAAGAACCTATTCCACGAAATATGGTAGAAAAATATCAGGATGAATGGCTGGAATTTACCGTAAGAGAACTGTGTTTTTATGATTATGTTGATATGAACTTAAAAGAAGATGTCAAAGGAGTTTATATCGAACAAGTAATATCAGGTGGTTGGGCAAGCCTTGCAAAGTTAGAGCAAGGGGATATTATATTATCATTGCAAAATGAACCTATTGAAAATCTAAATGCTTTTAAAGAAAGATTAGCAAAAATAAAAAGCGATGAACTTAATAAATTTGTATTCCAGATACAACGAGGTGTTCAAAAATATTTTGTTCAGATTGAAGTTAGATAATCAATCATCATAAAAGGATGTGTTATAGTGTTTTCTCTTAAAGGACTAAATGCTCTTATAACAGGTAGTGCAAAAAGAATTGGCAGGGATATTGCAATCCGCTTGGCAAAAGAAGGAGTAAATCTTGCTCTCCACTATAATACATCTGAAAAAGAGATAAAAAAACTTATTCACGATTTACAGCAATATCCAATAAAAACAGTTCAAATAAAAAAAGACTTGAATGAACCTGATGCGGGTAAACAATTGTTTGATACGGCTATTGAAAAACTTAAAACAATAGACATTCTTATAAATAATGCAAGCATATTTCCGACACAAGATATAAAAACATTTTTGTATGAGGATTTAATCTCTTCTATCAATATTCATGCGTGGGCACCATTACAATTAGCGAGATGTCTCTATCAGCAAGATAAAGAAGGGGTCATTATTAATTTTTTAGATTCTCGGCTATGGGATTTTGATGCACATCACGCTTCCTATTATGTAGGAAAACAACTGCTTCGAGTTATAACTCGAATGCTAGCGATTGAACTTGCACCCAAAATAAGGGTAAATGCTATTGCACCGGGACTAATATTACCACCCCCCAATGAAACAGAGGAATATCTTAAAAGATTGAGTAGCACTAATCCACTACAAACTTATGGAAATACAAATGATGTGGTAGAAGCAGTTATTTTCCTATTAAAATCAACCTTCATTACAGGACAGGTAATCTTTGTAGACGGTGGTCGCTTTTTATTAGGGAGTATAAACGATGGAACAGTCTGACAAAATTTATATACGCGACTTGCAGGTTCGGTGTATTATTGGCATAGAACCTGAGGAAAGGCGAGAAAAACAGGATATTCTTGTAAATATTATTCTCTATACCGATTGCAGCATTCCCGGAAGAACAGACAATATAAATAATGCCTTAGATTACAAAAAAGTGAAAAAGACAATCTTAAAGTCTATCGAGAGTTCTTCGTTCTATCTCATTGAAAAACTGGCAGAGGAAATTGCGACAATCTGTCTGTCTTTTGAAAAGGTTAAGGGTGCAACAATTACTATTGATAAACCCGGTGTTCTGCGGTTTGCCAGAAGTGTTGCCGTGGAAATTACGCGGATGAAAAAGTAAATTTTTTATGTTATGGATAACAAATTTGTATATATAGGAGTTGGGTCAAACATTGAACCAGAAAACAATATCCTGACTGCACTTAAAATTCTCCAAAACTATGTAATCATAGCAGACATATCGCCTGTTTTCATTACATCGCCGATTGGAGGAAACCAAAAACAACCTGATTTCATGAATTGCGTGATTAAAACAGAATTGAAAGAAACCTTTGCACCGTTAGAATTCAAGTTTAACATACTTCGTCCAATAGAAATACATTTAAAAAGGATACGAACAGAAGATAAATATATGCCAAGAACCATAGACCTTGATATTTTGCTTTTTAAAGATGAAATTATCGAGAATTCAAATATAAAAATTCCCGACCCTGACATTTTCAATAGGGATTTTTTATTTGCAGGTTTATTATACTTAGAGCCAAATATTACTGTTTATCCTCAAAATAAGTCATTAATTTCATTAGTTCCAAACTACCAAATAGATAAATTAACAATAAACTTTAAGTTTACAGAAAAGTTATGGAAGGAGTTCTTGATAAATGAATATAGACCGAGTTGCTGAATTAGTCCGTGAAATATTGATTGAAATTGGAGAAGACCCTGATAGAGAAGGTTTGAAGAAAACACCTTATCGTGTTGCAAAAGCATACGAATTTCTGACCTCTGGCTATCGAAAAGACCTGAAAAGTATTATTAATAACGCTGTTTTTGAAGCAGAAAGCAACAACATGATTATTTCACGGGACATTGAAATATATAGCCTATGTGAACATCATATACTACCCTTCTTTGGACGCTGTCATGTGGGTTATATTGCAAGAAAAAAGGTAATAGGACTTAGCAAAATAGCACGAATTGTTGACTTTTATGCAAGACGATTGCAAATCCAGGAAAGACTAACAGCACAAATAGCAAGGGCAGTTATGGATTATACACAGGCGGAAGGCGTAGGTGTTGTGATGGAATGTAAACATCTCTGCTGTATGATGAGAGGTGTTGAAAAACAGAACTCAATCATGACCACTTCCTCTGTTCTTGGCAGTTTCCACAATGACGATATAACACGAAAAGAATTTCTCGATTTATTACAGAGAAAAATAAGTTAGAACAAAACACATTTGTTTCGATAAACCCTATATGATAAAATAATTTATTGCGGTGGGCTTGTAGCTCAGGTGGGAGAGCGCCGCGTTCGCAACGCGGAGGTCAGGGGTTCGAGCCCCCTCAGGTCCACCATATTTTATTCTCTCCTTAATTTTCTTCAAATATTTTTCTAACAAGATATTTATCTTTTCATTTCTTTTCTAAAAATTGTGTGTTATTGAAAACAGTATAACTTTTTATTAAAGTAAAAAATTGGCAAAAAATGGTTTTAATTAAAAATTAATTGTATTAATTGAAATTTTTTATAAAAAGTTGAAAAAATTATTGTTTTAATATACTAATTTTGTGGTAGAATTAGAAGAAGAGTATTATAATAAAAAAGAACAGCAATATAGAGGAGATAGAAACAATGTTAAAGACTTATCTAAAAAAAGTGAATCTTTATTTAGTGGTATTTTTATTAATCATACCGATACCTACTTTTGCTCAATGTTTCCAGAACCAGTATGATATTGATTTTATTGCTCACTCTTTGGACAGTATATTGGGGGATTTTTTGCCTACCTGGTTTGATTACATAGACGAATATGGTAATCCAGTTCCTGGAGCATGGCGACAAGTAGAGAACCAAACAAGTCCATATTTTTCCAATGCAGATAACGATGGAAATGGAATTTATGATAATGACCAATTTGATATGTTAGGAGCAGTGATAGATGGTGATATTACGCGAGTGCTCGGAAATCTTAGTGCAAGTGAGATGCAAACAATAAAAAATGACTTCATTTACAATAAGGCAGTAGTAGAGTCATTGCAACTTACAATAAAAAATGTTCAAGTAAAGGCACTGGGAATGACAGGGAGTGTTAATGTAACGACTGGAGACGATGATGTATGTGTAAAACTTGGCTTTACTACTTTATGTGTAAGCGATTTTGTAAGTGATTTTGAAGGTGTCCCTACCCTCTGGGAATTGTTGGAAGATGCAAGTCCAATATTCAAAGATGCAATGATTAATTTAATTGCTGGCTATATGACAGTTGGAGAAGGAGCAGGGATTAGCCATTTAAAAAGTCTATTTAGAGTAATTATAAATACAGTATTAAAGGACCTACTCCCTTCACTATTAGCAGATTTAAAAACAGATGACATAGAAATAAGTTTAGAAGCAAGTGGAATTCAAATCACAATATTAGTATATGGGACAGAAATAGATAACACAATTAATAATTTTGTAGGCAATTTTAATTGTTCTAAATTTCGTTGCCATCCGGAATTATTATCATCAACAGGGGACTTAAATCATGATGGACGGAACAACTACAATTCTTATACTTTAGCAGGTATGAACCGTCAAGCATGGATGGAAAATGAATCTATTCAGAATCCTCCATTGCAAATAACTAATCAACCTCAATCTCAAACAGTAACATCAGGAACGCCTGTAACATTTT